>JBITAD010000213.1:0-3579 GCA_044439945.1 Blastopirellula sp. JB062 | reverse complement strand
ACGTTACGCGGGCACTTAGACGTCGTCTCGTCGGCTCAATGGAGTCAAAACGGTAAAACGTTGATCTCAGGCAGCGTCGATCAGCATTTGCGATATTGGGACTACGAATCGTATCGCGATCAATTGACGATCGATCATGACTCAAGCGTGCTAAGCGTCGCCTATTCGAGCGACGGCCGCTTGGCGGCAACCGGCGATAGCGGCGGAGGAGTTCGTATTTTTCAGCCCGACCAATTGAACGGCGGCGACGTTTTTTACCTTCGCGAAGGAGACTGGCTGGCCGAAAGTCGAGCGACCGAATTTGGCGCTCAGTTCGTCGGTCCTAACCACTTGGTAACGCAAATCGGCGGGGTCAACGCCGCCGTCTGGCAATTGGATTCGACACGATTGGTCGACTCGTTTCCGATCGGCGGACAGTCGGTAGCGATCGCCGCCGCACCCGACGGACAACGTTACGCGCTGCAAGACGGCGAGGCGTCGTTGTTGCGAATTCGTGATTTCGCCGGCCAAGAGACGACGATCGCCCAACCGGCGAAAGCGTGGGGACTCGATTTTTCGCCCAGCGGAAACCAGATCGCCGTCGCAAAGTTGGTCATGGCCTCGATCTACGCGACGTCGCCTGCCGATGACCCGCTCATTTGGAAACGAGCCGTCAACGGCGTAAAACAGATCGCTTTTCTGGACGAGAGCGTCGTAGCCGTCGGGGGAGCGCGCGGAACCGACGGAGGCGTCATGCTGCTCGAAGTTGGAACGGGGCGACGTCTGGGCGATTTTTCGGCTGAAGAAGGGGAGTCTTATCAATCGTTCGTCTTGTCGCCTGATCGCTCGCGGATCGCCGCGCTTTTTCGGATTGGCGAAGAAGCCGAGCATCGGATAAAAGTTTGGCATACGAACTCGGAACTGTTGGCGTCCGCTTCGATCACCGACGAAGTCCGTTCGCTCGGTTTTACGGCAGACGGTTATTTGCTGTTGGCTGGCGATCATGACGTGTTGCTATGGAATTTAAACGACAAGCCGCAGTCGATCCCGGGGATTGCCGCCGCCGCGAAGCAAAGCGGTCGCAAGATCGGCGGGGCGGTCGCTTCGCCGCAAAACGGCGACGAACTGGCCGTTTATTATGAGAACCGCGACGTCGAAATCTGGAACGCCTCGGCGGGACGTCGGCAACGCTTAAACTCGGCGCGCCCCGTCGTTTACGTCGGTTTTTCCAAGGACGATACCGAGGTTGTGGCCGTCCATCGCGACGGTTTAGTCCGACGCTGGAACGCCGGCGACGGATCGAAAATTGGTCAGTGGACCACTCGCTGCAATCACGTCACTTCAGCAGCGCTGCGCGATGATCGACTTGTGATCGCCGGCGACGACGGCGAGGTAACGATGATTAACTGGAAAACAGGGAAACCGACGGCGAAAACGAAACTTGATTCGGCCGCCCTTGACTTGGCCTGGACGGATCAGCGAATTATCGCCGCTTGCGGCGACGGCCGTCTGCGGCTTTTGTCTGGCGAGAACGTCCAACCGGTGGGCCAGCCGTTTGGCGAGCATGGAGGTAGTTATTTGGGCGTCGCGATCGATTCCGATGAACAACGCCTGGCGGCCGTCAGCAGCGACCGAAAAGTACGCGTCTGGCTAGAAGTCGATCTTACCGCAGAAAAAGTTGGCGAGCCGCTTGTGCACGAAGGGCACTCGGCCGCCGTTAACAGCGTCGCTTTTTCGACCGATGGACGTCGCTTGGTGACCGGCAGTTCCGATAGTATGGTGATCGTGTGGTATGTTGATCGCCCTGAGACGGATCAGCCAGTGCTTATGCGAGAGATCATGCCGCTGCGTGGTCATCAGAAGGGGATTACGGCGATTAAGTTTTCGCCGCAAACAACCGACCTGATGACAGCAGGCGACGACGGCCGAGCCACGGTCTGGTTTGGCGTCGACTGGAAAAAAGAGCAAAATGCGCCGCAGCCGACCGCTGCCGCAGAACAGGAGCCGTAGATTGCGACGAAATCGTGGAAAGTTGCGGAAACTTCTTCGTTTTTCATCGCGACCAATCGGCAGAAATTGGGAATAATAGGTAACGAGAAGAGGGTCGAAAGGACTTCGGCCTTCGCGTTTCGCCCCCTTAGACAAGCGAACCGAGAGAATTTGATCGTGCGATGCGCGCTTAATATTTATGCCGGTCCCAGTGCCGGACAACGTATTTGGATCGGCGATGGACAGACGATCAAGGTAGGCCGTACGCATGCCGCCGAATTCTTGATTCCGTCCGATCCCCACGTGTCAGGGCTGCATTTCGCCGTCGAACTGATCGACGAGCAGTTGATGTTGACCGACTTAAAAAGTCGCAACGGCACTTATCTCAACGGCGAGCGTTTAACGCAAACGGTTCCGTTACAAGACGGCGACGTCATCACAGTCGGTAAAAC
This sequence comes from Blastopirellula sp. JB062, assembly GCA_044439945.1. Classification (GTDB taxonomy): domain Bacteria; phylum Planctomycetota; class Planctomycetia; order Pirellulales; family Pirellulaceae; genus Blastopirellula. The sequence goes on along the minus strand of JBITAD010000213.1, from coordinate 1,159 downwards.
GCATTTGCAAGCCGCCATCCCCGGCGAGTCGACCGGGTCGCGATCCGGTTTCGGCTCGCGCTGGTTAGATGAGCAGACGGCCGTCAACATGGCTGACGAAACTGGCCGAGCGCCGCAACCGCCGGCGCCCCGTCATGACTCCGATTTGACTGAGTATCTGCCTGCACGCGCAGCCAAGTCGCAGCAAGCTGAAGAAGCCGATGATCCGCACGAAATCGTCGGCGATCATTACTCGCGATTGTCGAGCGGCGATTTTCAAAAATTGCGTCGCAAAGCAGGCTACGGCAGTCACGCCCAGGTCGAGCCTGCTCCGCAGACCGAGCAACCGATCGTGCATGGCGCGCATCCCGCTACGTCGGGCGCGGCGTCGCCGGGGCCGCTTGATTACGAAGCAGGCGTGGCGCCTTCCGGGTTAAACTATTTCACCCAACGGGTCGTGGTCGATCCGATCGCCGTCGCACGCTATATCGGGCAAGGTCGCAAGTTGTACGCCGTCGTCAATTTGAGCCGTTTGCCGGGCGATGATCGGAGCCAGTTCTATCGCGAGGCGACGGCCAACGGAGCGGTACCGATCTCCGACTCGCAAGTGGTGCTTGATGACCGCAACGTTACCCAGTTTGAAACGACGATCCGGTCGATCTGGGGACGCGACGCGGTAATCTGCTTGGCCAGCCGGGCCGATAAGTTCGCTTTCGTGGCTCATGCGTTGCGTGTTGCGGACAAACTGACGTTTCCGAGCGAACTGCTTGATTCGCTTTACACCAGGTCGTCGACCGATTCGCAAGCTCTGTTTCAAGATGTCTCGGCCATTATGCTTGAAGTTGAGCGAGGGGCCGGATGGGCGATCTTTAAGAACGACGCCGAAATCCGAACTTGGCGCACGCTCGGCATGCCGTGTCCGCCAACTCAGACGCAACCCTAGACATCGCTTGTACTTAGCGTTGCAAAGCTTACGCTCGCCGCAACATGCCGCCGTCGCATATTCAACATAGCGGCTTCGCGACAAGAATTTTTTGTTAAGACCTAAGTCTTGATTTAGCTTAAAGTTCGGTCGACAAATTCGCATTTTCGCTGGCATCCCTTCGAATGCGTGGTATAACGGCGGCTAATTCTCTAGGATGCGAAAAGAGCAACGTTTTTCTATTGATCTTTATTTTAA
>JBITAD010000212.1:0-3585 GCA_044439945.1 Blastopirellula sp. JB062 | reverse complement strand
GTTGCGGCTGTTTCGGGCTTACTTTTTGGCCGCTGAATGCTTCGACTGGCGATCCCAGAAGTTCATGTATTGTTGCCAGTCGTATTCGACGATATCGTGCTTTCCTTTTCGCAGATGATAGCCGATTGTGCCGTGATTGATCGGCTGGTTGACCGCCGGCGGCGTCTCTGGCGGCGCGTCGCCTCCCAGACCGTCGGTACCTAGCAAACGATATGTCGCATCGGCGAAGCGCGCCGACAGATATTCGCCTTTGGGGTCGGCCCATTCATCCTCGCTGGCGCTGGCGATATAGACGGGCCGAGGCGCGATTAACGCGACGACTTGATGCTGATCGACCGGCAGCGCCGCCTCGTTGCCGTTGTAGCGTTTAAAGTTCTCACAAAACCAATACGGCACGAGCGTGTTGATGATTTCGACCGTCTCGCCGAACGCGCGGCGGCTTAATGCGGCGCCGCCGCAGCCCGAGTTATTCGAAATGGTCAAGGCGAATCTCGGATCGCGCGCTCCGGCCCAGAGCGCCGCTTTGCCCAAACGCGAATGGCCGATCACCGCGACTCGGTCGCCGTCGATATCCGGATCTTGCCGCAGATAATCTAGACCGCGACTCAAACCCCAAGACCAAGCGGCGATGCAGGCCCACGAATCGGCGGCCGGTCGCTTCTCGCCGGGGCTAGCCAACGCGGCGATCACGCTGCCGCTACGTCCGCCGCGATGATCGGGATAAATGTCTCCGCAATAAGCGGTGGCGACGGCGTAGCCTCGATCGATGATAGAACGAATCGGCCAGCGACTGACGTAGATGCCTCGCGACGCTTCGGTTCCCCTGTTTTTCGAGACGCCGGGCGTTCCGTTGGCGACCCAGTTCGGCGAGATCGCGACTTCCTTGTCGTCGGTTACGGTTTGATTGCCGCGAAAGTTTAAGCCCCAGAAAACAGGCGCGGGACGCCCCGTCTTGGGCACGTAAAGCAGCATAGTCATCTTGAGCGGTTGCGGCTGATCGGCCAAAACGATCTCGATTTGTTTGCGTATGGCCCGCCCTTGCAACGCGTCGTCATCTTCAGAGATGACCCGAAAACGAAGGTCTTGCGGCGCCTGGGGCGATTTGCCGTAAACATGCCGCTCGAACAACCGTAACAGCTGGGGACGTCGCCGCTCAAACCATTGCTGGGGCGTGGCGACCGGTTTGCCGTCTTCAAACTGCAGCGGATCGGGAAGCTCAAATTTCGGCACTTTCGCTTCGTCATAATTCGCTTCGGGAACGGCGCCCAGCGAACTCGTACAAGGCAGCGCAAAGGCGATCAGGCCGACGGCGCAAAAACTCAACAACTTTCGTGAGATCATCTTGGTTCTTGGCAACTTGAGCATCCGAGTGAATGGTGAGAGGCGGGGCTACGTGCAGTCGACGCAGGCATAGGGATAAGGCGCGGTCGATGGTCCAAAGATAAGTGGATCGAGTTGGAATGTCAAAAATCAAAGAAGTCTTAAGAAGTATGCCGCGTAGGATCGCCAGTGTCGGGCGCCTGGATTTCAGGATTTTAAGCCTTGACAGATACTCGTAAAAGTCTTAGGATGTATTTACGAAATAAGTTTAATGTCTTCTGTAACGTGGTCAATAGGCGGGCGCGGGCGTCTGGGGTGCCTGCGCAGAATAAGGTCGCAACGGGACGTTGCTGATTTTGAAGAAGTGAGAATGCTGGATCGAGCAGGCGGCTGCGATCGGCTCTAGAAAGCGAGGGGTGCAATGCGCAGTTCAAGCGAAAAAATCATGCAGCGGATTCGAGCGCTATTCGGTGCGACGAAACGACCTGACGTACCAATCTCCAGCACACGCGCAGACTGGCCCTGGCGATCGGGTTGCGAATCGCGGCAGGCCAAATGGCGGCTTGGGTTATCCGCGCGGAAATTTGAGCAATACGGGGCCTTCGTCCTCGGTCGGTTCTTCGATCGGCGAATCGCGATAGAGCCAGCTTTGGGCGATTTGCACGTCGTCGAGCGGCAGTTCTTCTTCGCGCAAGGTTTGCAGATTGGGCGTGCCCCGCCCGGCGATCAGCACGGTATCGCCGGTTTGGGCTTCGGACAAAGCCCACTCGATGGCGGCGGCGCGATCTGGCATGACATGCGCGCGAGCCGGGCGTTCGTACCCGTCTAAGATATCGTGAATCACTTCTAGCGGACTGGCGTCGCCAGGGTTGGCGCTTGTGATTAAAGACAGATCGGCGCCTCGTTCGGCGACTCGGCCCAACAACGGGCGTTTGCTCGGATCGCCGTGCCCATCGGCGCCAAAGACGCAGATGACCCGCCCATGCGTTACGCGGCGAAGCGATTTGAGCGCCATCGCCAAAGCGTCGTGCGTATGCGCTAGATCAACGAAAACGCCGAACGGCTGACCGCATTCGATTCGTTGCATACGGCCTGGAATCGAATCGACCCGTTCGAGCCCGCGAACGACCGTTTTTAGATCGACCCCGTAAACCAGGCCGACCGCGGCCGCAATTAGGCAGTTGTAAACATGGTGATCGCCGATCATGCGCGTGCAAACGGGCACGGTTTCGTCGCCGGCCGACAGCAGAAACGTTTGTTCGCTCTTGTGCCGCTCGACGATGCTGGCGGTGATTTCGCCGACCCCGTGCAGCGCGACCGAAAGAGCCGGCGTGTCGATCATCGAAAGCAATTTGGCGCTGGCGGCGTCGTCGGCGTTGACCACGGCGAACCCGGTCTCGCGCAGACGGCCCAGAATCTTTTTCTTCGCTCGGTGATAATTGGAGACTGAACCATGGTAATCGAGATGATCTTGGCGCAAGTTGGTGATCGCGACGGCGTCCAGCTCGATGCCGTCCAAGCGATCGCGCGAGAGCGCTTCGCTCGACGCTTCGACGACCGCGTGCGTGCACCCGTTAAATTCCATGCGCGACAACAAATCGGCCAAAATCGCGGGATTGGGCGTGGTGCAGTCCCACGGCTGGCGATCGTATCCGTTGTCGTAGCCGAGCGAAGAAGAAATGCCGACCGTCGCGCCGGCGGTTTCCATAATCGATTGAATCAAGCGGCAAACGGTCGTCTTGCCGTTGGTGCCGGTCACGCCGATCACCCGCATCCGTTTCGACGGATCGCCGGCCAAGGCCTGACAAATTTTGGCGTAGGCGCTGTGGGTATTTTTCACGATGCAAACGGGGCGCGTCGTCGGCAAGGCACGCTCGGCCAAGATGGCGGAAGCGCCGTTGGCGATCGCCTCGTCCGCAAAATCGTGCCCATCATGATGGGCGCCGACCATTGCGACGAACAGTTCGTCAGGCAGACAAAGTTTAGAATTCGCGGAACAAGAGCGGACGACGATGTCCTCGGCGCCAAGAATTTTGGCGTCGGGCAACAACCGGCGAAGCGATACCGCGGACGTTGGCTGCGTGGACAAAGTCATATTCGGCCTCCTTGCCAGTTGCGACTTTGATCGATCGGGACGTGCTATCGGATTCCGTTCCAACAGTCCTACGTCGCCACGACCGAGAAGTTCTCGCGAATCGGTTTTTTCCTGTTCGCGATCGCTTGCGGTCGTCTCGATTTCCCAAGAATGTTTCCCAAAACGGCTCA
>JBITAD010000211.1:0-3595 GCA_044439945.1 Blastopirellula sp. JB062 | reverse complement strand
AATCGACCGTGATCGGCTTCTCACGATAAACGTCGCCGAAAATAATGGGAGGTTTCACGCAACGGCTGCCATAACTTTGCACCCAACCATTGCGGGTTAAAGCGAAACCATCGAGCGTTTCTCCAAAGTACTCGACCATATCATTTCGTTCCGGCTCGCCGTGCACTAACAGGTCCAAGCCGATTTCTTCCTGAAACTCAATTACCTCGCGGATATGCTTCCGCATTGCGGCGACGTACGAATCGGAAGACAATTCCCCCTTTCGACGATTAGCCCGGGCCTGTCGAATCTCAGTCGTTTGCGGGAACGAACCGATCGTCGTGGTCGGAAACGGCGGCAAACCGAGCGACGCTTGCTGCAGAGGACGGCGTTCAGCGAACGAACGAGAACGATGCGTCATCGATGCGTCGATTAACGACGTTCGTTTTTTTACCTCCGGCAGATGAACGCGACCCGATGTTCGGCGATTGTCGATCGCTTTCTGATGGGCGTCCAGCGCATCGCACGCTTCCGCTTCGCGCCCGCTCAACGCGGCGACAAGCAGGCTGACTTCCGTCAATTTTTGTTTGCCGAATGCGAGCCAACTTTTTAACTCTTGGTCGAGATCAAGTTCCGCATCGAGATCGACTGGTACGTGTAATAAAGAGCAACTGGGCGCGATTTGGATTTGCTCTACGCCGATCTTTCCAAGCAAAGGCCGTACGAACGCCAGCGTCGCGTTAAGATCGGTTTTCCATATATTGCGTCCTTCGACGACTCCCAGCGAGATCGCTTTTTTCTTCGTGCCGACCCCGGCCAACCCGGCTGCGTCTTCTTTGCCGCGGACCAAGTCAAGATGCAAACCGGCGGTCGGCAGATCGATTGCCAGCGCCAGGTTCTCTTTAAGCGGGCCGAAGTAACTTGTCAGCATCACCCGCAATTGAGGCAATTCGGCGGCGATGCGGCGATAGGTTTCGACCAACGCTTGACGTTGTCTTTCGCATAGATCGGTCGCCAAAATTGGTTCGTCAATTTGTACCCACTCGACCCCGGCGGCGACGAGCGAACGCAACAAATCAAGATAGGCCGGTAAGAGCGTCGAGATCAGGTCAAACCGATCTCCCGCCTCGGCTCGCAGTTTACCTAACGACAAGAAAGTGACAGGGCCGATTAAGACTGGACGCGTATCGATTCCTAGAGCTTTCGCTTCGTTCAATTCGGCGACAAGTTTGGTCGGATCGGCTTCAAAAGTCTGCGTAATTTCAAATTCCGGCGCCAGGTAATGATAGTTTGTGTCAAACCATTTGGTCATTTCCAATGCTGGAACTTCGTGCGGTAACGTAACGCCGGGCGCTTGGCCCCGCGCCATCAAAAAATAACGCTGTAGCGGCGAGACTTCGAGTTGCGAAAACCGGGCAGGAACCACTCCCAAAGCGACCGACATATCAAGCATCTGGTCATACAGCGAAAAGTCGTTGCTCGGTATCGATTCGATGCCGGCAGCTTGCTGGAGTCGCCAATGTTCGGCCCGAAGTTGAGCGGCCGCTTCTAACAGATCTTCTTCTGACGTAGAGCCGGCCCAATACGATTCGACGGCTCGTTTTAGTTGTCGTTGGCTGCCGATGCGAGGGAAGCCTAAGTTTGCGGATTGCATGTACGTGATCCTTTTAATGCGCATGAAGCGCGCAGCAGGCTAGGGCGTCCGATCGATGCGGACGTAGCTTCGCCTACGCGCGAAAATAGAGGTAAAAACTCAGAGTGAATTCGTCGTGACGCTACAAAGCGTGAGCACGACTTGCGAGCCGGCGAGTTCGCCGCGGCGCAGCAGGATCGCGCACATCAAGAAATGATGTCATCGTAAGATTCTCCATTTCGCCTCCATCCCCGAAGGCGTATGACAAAAACTGCATCGAGGATGCAGGCGGTTGGCAGGTCTTCGGACTTCCAGACAAATTTCAGGCGAGCTGCCTGAAGGGGCCTACTAGCCGTTGCTTTCCAATCCAACGAGGATCAGTGCTTATCGACGGCGTTCGTTTCTGGTTACCGCAGCGGGGGCTGTCCCGGACTTTCACCGGAGTTCCCTCTTGCGACGCTTCATAAAAAAAGCGAACCAATCACGCAGCCAAGTTATCGAATAGATGACGAACTCGTCAACTAGCAGACTGTTTATTTCATCGATAGGCAGTCAGATTCGCCATGGCTGCGATGTTGTTTATAGCTTCGCTTTGAATCTGGCCGAGGCAGATAATGCCGCAATGGCTTTTCAAACAGACGGTTTGAGTGCCGTGCGACTTGCGCTACATGACGTCACGCCAACGGACGCCAGTGCGGGCCCACTAGGCGAATTGAAGTTGGCGGAGAAGCGTCAAACGGAGGATGAAAGCAATAACCCTTTTTGGCGTCACTGGTTACGAAAGCGGAATTTTTTCATATTTGAAGAGAAGATCGGCCCCCGCCCCTTTACGCATCCGACTGGTACGGCTAAACTTTGTGATCTACCCGGGGGCGTTAGCGTCCTTAGGTCGATTTGCGGATGTAGCTCAGCTGGATAGAGCGTCGGTCTACGAAACCGAAGGTCGCAGGTTCGAATCCTGCCATCCGTACTTTATCGTGGTTGCGATGCGGCAACTTTCGATAGCCGGTTGGGAATGAGATCGGCTCAAATGCGAATGGATAAAAGTGGATAAGAACGTCTGTTTCTTATCCACTTTTTTCGTTTCTAGCGTGAGATATCGCCTCTTTGCGGTTCTGCCTTGCCTGCGTTTCCATTCCAAGCTTTGGAACGCCGAAACGCCTCGTTTCGCCCCCATATTGGGCTTTAGCTATGCAGCGAAATGTCTCCTGACGGCAGCTGCAAATCTGATTTCTTGAAGAAGGATTCGGATAAATCCCCGCAATTCTTTGCCTAGAATTCGCGCCTGTTGCACGACGCATTCGTTTTTCATTTTTTTATAATTTTCTCGGCGAGAATGAATCGTCGTCGGGATGACTCGTTGCGGGTGAGACAAATTGCGCTCATTTACATCTCCTCGCTCAAGCAAATCCGAGTTACGTACGCATCACAAAGCGTTTCTCGCGCTTCGCTCCTTATCATGCTTTCTCATTCTTATTCGATCATTTTATTGAAAGGCGATTGCATATGTTTTCTACGCTAAAATTACGTCGGCTCGACGAGAAGCCAGGTTTTACGTTGGTAGAACTGTTGGTTGTAATTGCTATTATCGGCGTCTTAATCGCATTGTTATTGCCTGCCGTTCAGCAAGCGCGGGAAGCGGCCAGACGAATGACGTGCTCGAACAATCTGAAGCAACTAGGATTGGCGCTGCACAACTATCACGACACGCATGGCGTGTTTCCCTGCAACATGTTGCAAACTAGCAAAAATGCCAGCATGTTGCTGATGTTGCTTCCTTACTTCGAGCAGAACGCGCTGCACGATTCGATCAACTTCAAGGCGGACAACATTGCAGAGCAGGTCGTCAACGGCACGAGGCTTAGCAAGACTTCGATCGAATCGTTAATCTGTCCTAGTGAAGATAAAGCTCCTCTGCTCGAAAATGGATACGCCGTCGTCAGCTACGGAGGATCGATGGGCGCGCAATACCAAGCTGGCCCC
>JBITAD010000210.1:0-3604 GCA_044439945.1 Blastopirellula sp. JB062 | reverse complement strand
TACCGATGTCGCGGGCAACCAGCAAACGCAAACGATTTCGATCGTTAGCAATAAAACTCCGCAAATCGAATCGAGCAGCTTAGACGGCGAGACGATCGGCGAAACCTTAGTCGCCGATGCGAACCATTCCATAACGCTCGGTTCGGCGATCGAATTACAGACCGACACGAACGATCCCAACGAATCGCTCAGCTACTCGGTTAGCGCTTTAACGTTAGTCACGATCAACGGCGACGTCGCGGTCGAAGCCAGCGACATGATTTCCGTTACCGTAAGCCCCACCGGAGTCGTAACGATCAAAGACCCGCTGGCCAAGCTCGACTACGATCAAGGCGTTCGCGGTCTAAAATTTACGACAACCGTATCTGACGTCTTCCAAGGCCAGGGTTCCGGCGCTCCGCAACTCACTTCGGATCCTGTTACGTTTTCGATCGACCTCGATCCGATCAATGAGACCCCGGTGATCGCGGATGGCGATTACGTCATTACGATCCGCGAAGACGATACCGACGCCTTCACGCCGGTTAATCCCCTAGACGGATTCGTCACCGACCCCGAAGTGGACGATCCGAATCAAGCGCAATCGTTGACCTACGAACTGTCAGGCGACAATGCCGCACTCTTTACAATTGACGAGAACACCGGCGCAATCGGCATCGCCAACGGCGCCTCGTTCGATTTTGAAACGACCCAATCGTACCAATTGATCGTCACCGTCTCTGACGGCGATCTCGAAGCGATGACATCAGTCACCGTCAATGTCGACGACGTCAACGAAGACCCGGTATTCGACGGTCCGTTCGTCATAAACATTGCGGAAAATCTTAGCTCCGGCGTGGTCGGCGCCGTTAGCGCGACCGATCCGGATGCGGCCGATGACGATCCGACTCCGACCAATCCCGAGAATGCCGCTCTGACCTACAGTTTTGACGGGGTCAACGATAGCCGTTTTTCGATTGATTCATCGACCGGCGACATCTCTATTGTTAACGGCTCGGTATTCGACTTTGAAACGGAACCGCAAATCACCTTAAACGTGCTTGTCGAAGATGCCGGCAACCCCACCGGCAGTCACACGGCGACCGTCACCGTCAACATCACTGACGTCAACGAAACTCCGGAAATCGACGATCCGAGCTATACCGGCGAGATCGAAGAAAATAGCAGCGGCGGTACGCAAGTCACCTTGAATTCCGCGTTGTCGGCGACCGACCCGGATGATGCGGACGGCAACGATCTCGAAACGCTGACTTTTAGTTTCGCCCCAGACGGACAGGGCGGTTTCCACAATGGCGACGGTCTGTTCCAAATCAGCGATGACGGCGTCATTACGCTGATCAATAACGATACCTTGAACCATGAAGACGTCGATTCATACACGCTGAAAGTCGTCGTCTCCGACGGGGTCAATACCAGCGCTGCGGTCGATGTGGTCGTAAGCGTACTCGACGTAAACGAAGCTCCTGAAATCGACCTTGAATACTCGATTTCCGAAACGGCGTTAGTCGTCAACGTAGGTTCGCCGGAAACCGTTTTGACCGTCAACTACGAAGATGAGGACGAAGGCGATTCGGTCACCTTTACCGACCTTAATACCGGAACCGCCTCCGGTATCTTTGAACTGCAAAGTAACGGCTTGATCACTTTTGTCGGCGCCACGATCCCCGCGCCGGGGTCCTACACGATCAACTTCGAATCGGTCGACATGGGCGGAAACGAAGTTGACGACACGATCACGATTCAAGTGCTCGACAATCTGCCGCCCGAAAACGTCACGGTCGGTTCGCTTTCGATCTTAGAAAATTCGCCGGCTTCCACTTCCGCCGGCACAATCGCGTTCGCCGATCCCGATGTCGATCAGGCCGACTTCGTCGCCTCGGCGGAAATCATCGGCATCTCGGTCGGCGCCGTCGGCGACTTCGAGCTCGTCTCGCTGGGCGACGGGCAATACGACGTGCGGGTCTTGAATTCGTCGGCGCTGAATCACGAAGCGAACCCCACGATTACGATCACGGTTGAAGTCAAAGACAATAACGACATCGCCGCCAGCTATGATTTTGACATCGCCGTCGGAGACGTGAACGACGCCCCTGACGTCGTTGATCCGCAGTTAAACCCGAATGTGGACGAATTCGTCGCAACGATTTCGCCCAGCGGAGGCTCGCCGGCGAACGGCGACGTGGTGCTTGATCTGAGCGACTACTACGACGATCAAGACGGCGATCAACTGACCTTCTCGATCGAAGAGAACGACCTGTTTGAAATCGACGGCTCCGGCAAAAACGTCGTCATCAAGAACGCCGCCTTGCTAAACGTCGACGGCCCTTCCGGCTTCTCGTCATTCGACATTAACGTTTCGGCCAATGACGGAACTGCCGCCCCAGTCGAACAAACGATTTCGATCGCCATTAACGCTCAAAACGAACTGCCGCTTCCGCTTGATCAAAGCGGCGTCCCGCTTCAGGCGAACGGCAGCGACATCGTCGAGTTGGGCAATATCAACATCGCTTTCGCCGATATGGCCGGGCTGACTGACGGCGATCCGCTTCCCAACGGAATCGATATTCTTTCGATCTTGAACCTCGGCCCAGATGGAATCGACTCCGACCCCGAAGGAGACGGGTTAATTTTTGTCGAGGCGAACGGCCATGCGTCCGAATTCGCCATTGATGCGGCCGGAAATATTACGGTTCCCGATACGACGTTCCTCGATTCGCTTGGAGACGTCACCGAGTTTACGCTCTCGTTCAACTACAATGACGGCACGCTCTCGACGACGGACCTAGGCGCCAACTCGATTCAATTCACGATCACGATCGTGAAGAACGCGGTCCCCGTCATCGGCGACGTCCCCGCCGCCGATTTCTCGATCGACGAGAACTCGACGCCCAATTCGCCGACCGTTCCGGCTTTGACCTTTAACGTTACCGACCCTGACGTCGGCGACACGATCGATTCAGTCACGGTTTCGGCGCCAGGAATCGCCGACGGCATTTTCAAGGCCGAACATGTTTCCGGTTCGCAATACCAGATCGTCGTCGACAGTTCCGCCAACCTGGACTACGAAGCGATCTTTAACGCGTTCGACTCCGATACGATCACGCTGACGATTACCGCGACCGACAATCGCGGCGGCGTCGGCACGCGTGAGATCGACGTGACGGTTAACGACGTGAACGAAGCGCCGACGATCGACATGGCGTCCTACGTCTTTTCCGTCGACGAAATCGCGCCCGGCAGTTCGACCGGGACCGATACGCTGGTCGGCACCGTCTCCACGACCGATCCCGATGCGGCGGATGACGCTCATGCGTCCGCCGAAAGCGACGTCGCTTTCGCCCAGATTAGCTACGAGCTTACCGGCGACGGCGCCGAGAACTTCTATGTCGAATCCGACGGCTCTATCCGGGTCGCCGACGGCGCCGTGCTCGACTTTGAAGATACGGCCAACAACCAATTCAACCTCACGCTTGTCGCGAGGGACCGAAATGGCGCCGGGCTGGTTAGCACGAACACTGCAAGCGTCACCATTAACCTGCTAGACGCGAATGACGCGCCGGAAACGACCGACGTCATGTCGACGACGATCATCATCGATGATTCC
>JBITAD010000209.1:0-15743 GCA_044439945.1 Blastopirellula sp. JB062 | reverse complement strand
CGGCCAAACCGTCGTCGTATCGGTCGCCCAACAAAGCGTTAACGGCGCGATGATGCCGTTCGCCGCGCAGGTTGTCGTATTTCGCGCGGAACCTTCGACGGAGCACTGCCCAAGGGGTTTTGAGCAACTTCGCATATTGCGCTCGGGTCGCCGGTCGAGCTGGCCAAATCGGCTGGATCACATGATCGATACCGATCGTCGCATGCAATTTCGCCAGCACGTAGCGATGCTGCGGAGAGAGAGTGCTGATGGCGATGACGTTCATCACGTCGCCCCTTTGCAAACCGAAATTATCTTACCCGTCGCCTTCGTCTCAACGACGCAATAGCGAACTGTTGAATACGAATGCGACGGCCCCTTCCGCACGAAAAAGCGGATGCAAAACAAGCAGGCTCGACGTCGGCTGACTGCCCCGCTGGCCGAGATCGAAACCTGCCGTCGAAAAACCATCGGTTCGTTTTGCAAGCACTCTGCGAATTGCGCCCATCGTCGGAATCGCCAAGGTTACGAGGTCTATGCTAGTTGGCGATTCGAAGAAGAAAACGACAAAAAGAGAGTCTGATTTCAGATTGCGTACGATCCGCAACCCAACTTGTTTCAGCGATTGAAGTCGACGGGTTTACGCCCTTTAACGAACCCTACAAGGCGACGCGTACGAGAACGCGTGGAAAGGTCGCGGCTATCGCCTTGCGATGCAGGGCGACCAACATGCGCAAATACGTCACCACTACAAGCACAGTACCGAGAAGTGTTATTTTTTAACTCGGTTTAAATTGAATGTCGCAAGAATGAACGGCCGATTTTGTCGCTACGGTTGCGGCGAATCCGCGAACGTGATTGCTCTTTTCTCTGGCTCAGCTTTCGGCTTCGTCGCCGTCGCTGGACTGACTCGATCCGACGCTTCCCACCTCACTCAACCCCAATGAGCCGCCTTGTGACGAAACCGACATCAACCCGCCGCGCCTTTCTTCAATCGACCGCGACCGTTACGGCCGCCGCCGCAACCCTTGGGCCTGGCCTGTACGTCTCAGCCGCCGAGACGCCGAACAAAGAAAAATTGAACGTCGGCATCATCGGAGTCGGCGGGCGCGGCGGCGCCAATTTGCGCGGCGTCTCTGGCGAAAATATCGTCGCGCTGTGCGATACCAATCCGCGAGCGATGGAAGGCGCCAAGTCGAAAATGCCGAAGGCGAAAACCTACAGCGATTGGCGCGAACTGCTGCAAGACAAATCGATAGACGCCGTGGTGATCAGCACCGCCGACCATCATCATGCGCCCACCGCATTGGCCGCCATGCGCGCCGGAAAGCATGTCTATTGCGAAAAACCGTTGGCGCATACGGTTGAAGAAGCGCGGCAGATGCAAGACGTCTATCTGGCGAACCAAGACAAAATCGCCACGCAGATGGGAACTCAAATTCACGCGACCGAAAACTATCGCCGTGCGGTCGAACTGATTCAATCTGGCGCGATCGGCCCTGTGACCGAAGCGCACGTGTGGTGCAGCCGTACGATCAATCCGGTCGAAATCGCCAGCTTGCCGGGCGAATCGGTTCCGGCCGGTTTTGATTGGGACGTTTGGTTGGGGCCGGCCGCGAAGCGCCCCTACAACAAGCAATATTGGCACGGCGGCAATCTGAACTGGAATCGACGTTGGGAGTTCGGCAACGGCGTGCTCGGCGATATGGGAAGTCATTTGATCGACTTGCCCTATTGGGCGCTCGGCTTGCATCGCCCCAGCAGCGTCGAGTCGGAAGGGCCGGCCGCAGACGAGATCGCGTGCCCGCCTTGGCAAGTCGCCATGTGGGAGCATCCGGCGCGCGAGGGCAACGCCAACTGGGCGACCCCGACCAAAGTCGTTTGGTATCACGGCCCCGAAGGCATGAAGCGGCGCAGCGACTATTTGCAACCGCTAGTCGGCGACGTGACCAAGATCAACGATTGGTCGATTGGGGTCGCCTTTATCGGCCCGCAGGGAATCTTGGTCGCCGATTACGGCAAATGCGTCTTAGCCCCGGCCGATAAGTTTCAAGATTTTCAGCCGCCGGCCCAATCAATTCCGCCCAGCCTGGGGCATTATCAAGAATGGCTGCAAGCGGCGAAAACAGGCGGCGACACGCTTTGCAATTTCGCTTATTCCGGCGCGTTGATCGAGCATAACTTGCTGGGCAACGTCGCGCATCGGGTGGGGAAAAAGCTGACTTGGGACGCCGAACAACTGAAAACGACCAATTCCCAAGAGGCCGACGCGCTGCTGACCAAAGAGTATCGCGACGGTTGGAAATTCACGTAAGTCACTATTAGAAAATTAGTTCCGCACCGTTGAAAGCGGCTCTTCTCTCAGCAGAAGGGCCGCTTTTTTTGATCGGCAAGCGTTTTCCTTAAAAACCTGAAAAATTTCCGGTAAGGTTCGCCCTTTCTGGGTAGATAGTAAACCGAGACCGCAAACTGACGTTCCTTTGCCAAATTGGGCCGATATGTCAGACGACGAAACGACGTTAACGGACGAAGATTTCATTCGCCTGCTAACGACCTATCATCAGCGCATCTTGCATTACGTCATCTCGTTGATTCCGAATCGCGCGCATGCCGACGACGTGATGCAAGAAGTCTCGCTGGCGCTTTGGGAAAAGCGTTCGCAATATAACCCGGATTTGAACTTTTTGACTTGGATGCGCGGGTTCGCTCGGCTTCAGGTCTTATCGCATTATCGCAAACAATCGCAAGCTCCCACGCAACTTTCCGAAGCGGCGCTGCAACGGGTCGTCGGCTGCTTTGACGATCAACAACACCTTGTCGACGACCAAGCGGAACTGCTGCAAAGCTGTTTAAAAAAGTTGCCCTCGGCGCAGCAAGAGCTGATCCGCCGATTTTACGACGGCAAGCTCGACGTGTTGCAAGTGGCCAGCGAGTTGCAAATTCAACCGAACACCATGTACGTAAAAATTCATCGAATTCGCGAGCGTCTGCTCGCTTGCGTACGCAAGCAAACGGCATTAGTAGGCATCTTGGCATGAGCCAGTCACGTAACGAAGATCTATCATCCGCGCCGCGCGTCTCGCCCGAAGTCGCACTGCTTGTGGGGCGTTGTCTAGGCGATCTCGCCTCGGCCGCAGATTGGCGCGCGCTCAATGCGTTGATTGAAACGGACGACGACGTCTTAAAATATTACGTCGCGCAAAGCGGCATGAACGCCACGCTCGGCTGCTTGGTCAAATGGGAGAGCGAATCGCTCGCAGAGCCGCCCCGGCGTCGCCCGAAGCGGCGTTACGCCGCCTGGCTTGCGCTTGCCGGCAGTCTGTTGTTGGCGGCCGCCGTGCTTGCGACGCTGGCCAACCGACCTCAAGACGACGACGGCGGCTATGTGGCGCGACGGGTCTTTTCGACGGCTAGCGATCTCAAAATCGCCGGCAATCCGCAACACGAGACCAACATCTCGGCCGGACAAAAAATCACCTTTAGCGACGGCACCGTCGGCTTTTCGCTCCCTTCCGGCGTTGATCTGGTGATTGACGGGCCGGCCGAATTGATCCTTGTCGGGCGGAACCGAGTGCGACTGAATTCCGGTCGCCTGATCGCCAATTCGACCGACGATTCCGAGCCGATTTCGATCGAGACGCCCCAATGCCGCATTAGCGATCAGCACGGCCGATTCGGTCTCGCTTCGTTCGTCGGGCAGCCTGATAACGTCGCCGTTTTTCAAGGCCAACTGAACCTATCGCGCCGCAGCAAAACGCATCGTTTGCGTCGCGGAGACGCGGTGCGGATCGACGTCGACGGCAAGTTGTCGCGACTTCCGACCGTGCTTGGTGGGCTCTTTCCGAACGAGCGCGACATCAACCGCACGACCCTTTCCGACCGAGTGATCGAATCGGTCACCGATAACGTGCAAGACGACTCGGTCTATGCGTTTTATCACGTCGCGCCCAACGGTTTTGGCGAAGACGCCGTCGCCTACGTCGATCGCGAGCACGAATGGAACAGCATCGGTCCCGACGGCATGCCCCCGTTTCTGCAAGATGCCGAATACGTGATGACGATGAACGACGATCGCTTTCATGCCGAGGCGTTACGTATCGAACTGAAGCTGCGCAAACCGGCCGTCATTTACGTTCTCTACACCGAATGCATGCAAGTGCCCAATTGGCTCTCGCGCGACTTCGTCGATACCGGCTATCGAGTCGGGCTCGACGAAGGACCTTTTCTCGTTAACGGCGGATTTATGCACAATCAATGCTCAACCGCAGTCGGTCCCAATCAAAGCGTCGACAGTAATTTCCGCGTTTGGGCGCGTCAGATCGATCAACCCGGCACCGTCACGCTCGGCGGCGTGATCAACCGGGTCATCGACTTGCCCCAACCTGAACACGGCAATCATAACGGCGGCAATATGTACGGCATCGTCGTATCTCCCTTACCCGAATAACAACCTTTACTCATCATGCTTTCTCTCATCCATTTCCGGAGTCATAGAAAAATGAAAATTCAGAAACGCGGGTTCACGCTCGTAGAGTTGCTGGTGGTCATCGCCATCATCGGCGTCTTGATCGCGCTTTTACTGCCGGCCGTGCAACAAGCCCGCGAAGCGGCTCGCCGGATGACCTGTTCCAATCATCTCAAGCAATTTGGTCTGGCGCTGCATAACTATCACGACACGTTTTTGGCGTTTCCTGGCGTTTCGCATCGCTGCGGCCCCGCCGCCGTCGGGGTTGAAGGAACGCATGCCCACTGGACCTGGGGAACGCAGATTTTGCCGTTTATCGAACAAACCGCTTCGTTCAATTTGCTCGATAGCAGCGGCGATTTCATGCATGACGCGATCGCCGACGCCGATAAGTTGCTGATTTTGAAAACGCCGATTTCCGGATTTCGTTGTCCATCAGACACCGGCCCTGACTTAAATCCGAAGTATCTCTGCGTCGGCGAAGAACTGGCCCTCTCCAATTACGTGGGGAACAACGACGCCCAAGAGATCACCCGAGGCAAAAATACCGGTTTGTTCGTTCCGGGCGATTACGTGACCGCCGGATTTATTCCGAAACGAGCGATGCGCGACATTATCGACGGAACCAGCAATACGATCGCCATCGGCGAGCGCGCTTGGAAACTGCACGGAGTCGAACTGGGCGCCGGTCTGATCTACGGCATGAGCGGCAACGCCGATCTCCGCAACACCGCCGATTACGACCATGGCTTCATTTCGGTCGTCGCCGCCGGCAAGCCGCCGATCAACTGGACCTTAACTTGCGGCGGTACCTGCAACGACGTCGACGGACGACAAGGATTCTCCAGCCTTCACCCGGGGGGCGCGCAATTCGTGTTTGTCGACGGATCGGTTCGATTTATTGCCGAGACGATCCATCACACCCCGGCAGGCGCCAACGAATCGACCTATGAACTGCTGTTGGCGGTCAACGACGGATTGGTCATCGACGATTACTAAATCAACCGCCCAAGCGAAATAACTGATTCGTTCATTTGAAAATGCGAACTGTCGTGAGGAAAAGTGCAAAGCAAAAAAACAATCTTCTTCCGCTACATATCATTTGCTTTAATCGTACTGCCGGAATGCCGACGCACGGCGCGCATAATCCGCCTTATCAAACAAACCATTCATGCATCCTATCTCTCATATCCTTTTTCCGGAGTTATAGAAAATGAAAATTCAGAAACCCGGGTTCACGCTTGTTGAGTTATTAGTGGTCATCGCCATTATCGGCGTCTTGATCGCGCTTTTGCTGCCAGCCGTGCAGCAGGCCCGCGAAGCGGCACGCCGGATGACCTGTTCCAATCATCTCAAGCAATTTGGTCTAGCGCTGCACAACTATCATGACACATTCCAAGCATTTCCCGGCGTTTCGCATCGATGCGGCGATGCAGGCACCGGCACCGAAGGCACCCATGCCCACTGGACTTGGGGAACGCAAATATTACCGTTTATCGAACAATCAGCGACGTTCGACGCGTTGACGAGCGCAAAAGATTACATGCACGACGCGATTGCCGACGACCGCTTAGATATTCTCCAAACGCCAATTCAAGCGTTTCGCTGCCCTTCCGATACCGGCCCAGAATTGAACTCGAAGTATATCTGTGCGGGCGAAGAGATCGCGATGGCCAACTATATCGGCAACAATTCGCCGCAGGAAGTTTGGCGTGGAAAGCCTCGCGGGGTATTTGTCGCCGGCGGCCGACCGCAGGGAGATGATTCCGCCAAAGCGGTTCGCATGCGCGACGTAATTGACGGGACGAGCAATTCGATCGCCATGGGCGAGCGGGCTTGGAAACTACACGGCGTCGAACTGGGCGCCGGCTTGATCTACGGCATGAGCGGAAACGCAGACGTTCAACTCAACGGCGACTATAACCATGGTTTCATCTCGGTAGTCGGGGCCGGCAAACCGCCGATCAATTGGACGCTCACATGCAGCACCACTTGCAATGACGTTGACGGTCGAATCGGCTTTTCGAGCCTCCATCCTGGCGGCGCGCAATTCGTCTTTGTCGACGGCTCGGTCAAACTCATCACTGAAACGATTTCGCATACGCCTGGCGGATCGGTCGAGTCCACTTACGAATTGCTACTGTCGATTAACGACGGCTTAGTCATCGGCGAATACTAAATACTGATTTTCCCAACTTGCGATTTTTTATTCTCCGTATTAACTGGCGAAGCGCGGCGACGTCACTCTCGTCGCCGCGACAGAGCACTACCTAAACAAGGGAAGCGAAGATGCGGCATCAACTTCAATTAACACTATTGCTTATCGCCCTATGCGTCTTGACCGGTTGTTCTGATAACGGCCCCGCCGTCGGCCACGTGTCGGGCGAGATCACGCTTGACGACAAGCCGCTCAGCGGCGCTATGGTGCTTTATTCGCCGGTTACGCCCGGACGCTCTTCACTGGCGGTCACCGACCAAGAGGGCAAGTACGAACTGACATTTTCCGGTACCCAACAAGGCGCCGTCGTCGGCGAGCACACGGTAAAAATCACGACCGGGCAAGACGCGTCCTACGACGATCGCGGCGCGGTCGTCAATGCGGCCGTCAAAGAACGCGTTCCTAAAGAATACAATTCGGAAACGACCCAACGGGTCAGCGTCGAAGCTGGCGCCAACCAGATCGATTTCCATATTCAATCCGCGCAATAAATCTTCGCCCCCCAACCGCTTTGATACGACGACCGCCGGGTCGTCCGCCCGCCTTTGATCCGCCTACGGCGGCGACCCACCGCCACTTGGAGCCTTACCGATAATGCCTATCCCGAAGTTCGCCGTCGGGCGAATCGCAATCGTCTTGTTTTGCGCGTTCGCAATCCGTTGTTCCGCCGAAGAGATCGACTATGCCGACCAGTTGCCGCGGATTGCGCCGCAAGAGCCGGCCGCGGCGCTCGACACCTTGAAGATTGCGCCCGGCTTTCGAGTCGAACAAGCGGCGACCGAACCGAACGTCGTCGACCCGGTGGCGATCTCGTTTGACGAAGACGGCCGCATGTTCGTAATCGAAATGCGCGGCTATTCCGAAGACGACGGCATGGTCTTAGGCAGGGTCCGCTTGCTCGAAGACGTCGACGATGACGGCGTCTACGAAAAAAGCACGGTCTTCGCCGACGACTTTTCGTGGCCGACGGCGATCGCCTGCACGCGCGGAGGCGTATTGGTCGGCGCCGCGCCCGATATCTATTTTCTTAAAGATGACGACGGCGACGGGGTCGCCGATCAGCGGCGCGTCGTTTTCAGCGGTTTTCGTAAAGCGAACGTGCAAGGCCTGCTCAATTCGTTTCAATGGGGACCCGACAACCGCATTCATGGCGCGACCAGTTCGAGCGGCGGCATGGTTCGCCCCGTCGTCGATGGGAAACCGCAAGGCGATCCGCTGAATTTGCGCGGCCGCGATTTTGCGATCGATACCGCCGACATGACCATTGCGGCCACCAGCGGCGGCGCCCAACACGGGATGAGCTTCAACGATTGGGGCGACAAGTTCGTTTGCTCCAACAGCGATCACTTGCAACAAGTGTTGTACGAAGATCGATACTTCTCTCGCAATCCTTACGTCGCGTCGCCGTCGGTCCGAAAAAGCATCGCCGTCGACGGTCCGCAAGCCGACGTCTATCGTTCGAGCCCGGTCGAAGATTGGCGCGTTATCCGCACCAAATTGCGAACCACAAAGGTCGTGCCCGGCATCGTCGAAGGAGGAGGGCGCCCGGCCGGCTACTTTACGGGCGCGACCGGGGTCACCATCTTTCGCGGCGACGCTTGGCCCGCCCAACATCAAGGCGACGCGATCGTCGGCGACGTCGGCAGCAATTTGGTGCACCGTAAAAAACTGAGCTCGCAAGGGATCGTCTTTCAAGGAAAGCGGATTGACGAAAAAAGCGAATTTTTGTCGTCAACCGACATCTGGTTCCGCCCGGTGCAATACGCCAACGCGCCCGACGGTTCGCTCTATGTCGCCGACATGTACCGCGAAGTGATCGAACATCCGAAATCGTTGCCGCCGATGATCAAAAAACATCTGGACCTGACCAGCGGTCGCGATCGAGGACGCATCTATCGGATAGTCAGCGAAGACTATAAGCGTCCGGCGACGCTTAAAATGTCGGAAATGACGACCGCCGAACTATTGCCGCTGCTCGAAGACGCAAGCAGTTGGCGGAGAGAAACCGCCGCTCGATTAATCTACGAACGTCAAGACGCGTCGATCGCGCCGCAATTAACCGCATTAACGACCGATGGAAAAACGCCGCAAGCTCGCATCGCGGCGCTTTACGCGTTGGCCGGATTACGACGCCTTGAATCGGCGACGATCATGACGGCGCTAGACGACGCTCATCCTCGCGTGCGTCAACATGCGATTCGTATCAGCGAACCGCTGCTTCAAGACGCGCCCGCGCTGCGCCGCAAAATCGCCGCGCTGGTCGCCGACGACGATCCCCACGTACGCTATCAATTGTGCTTTACCTTGGGCTATTTTCCCTCAGTGGAAAAAGGGAAGCCGCTCGCCGAATTGGCCCAAGCCGACGGCGCCAATCCCTATTTCGCTGCGGCGATTCATAGCAGCGTCGAGACCGGCGCGGGCACGCTGCTGGCCCAGCTCGCCGAAAAACCGAAGCAGATCTCAAACGCCGAGAAATCGCTAGTGCTCGCCTTGGCGCAGCAAATTGGCAAGCAAAAGCGACAAGACGACGTCGCCGCGTTGTTGACGTTGCTCCCTTCATTGCATCAGTCCAGTCCCGCTTTAGCGCAGCAAATTATTCAGCAAGCCATCGGCAGCGGCGACGCTCCATTAGCGCAGCGTCTGGCGTCGTCTATCGACGGTCGCGGCGAAGCGATGCTGCAACAGATCTACGACCAAGCGTTGCAGGTCGCCCAAGATCCAGACTCTGCGATCGAACAGCGAGTCGAAGCGATTCATTCGCTCCGTTTTCGTCCGTTTGACGAGTCGTTTTTCGCCGATCTGATGCTACCTTCGCAATCGCTCGAAGTGCAACAAGCGGCCCTGCAATCGTTATCGCATTTCAAATCGGCCGAGGTCGCCAACTTTGTGATCGCGCACTGGGCGACGATGAGCCCCTCGCTTCGCAAGTCGGCGTTTCAAACGTTGGCCGCCCATCCTAGCGGCATCGCCTGCTTGCTCGACGCGGTCGAACAAGACAAGGTCCGCACGGCCGATCTCGATCTGGCCATGCTGAACGCCATGAAATCGCTAGTCAGCGATCAACTCGGCGAACGAATCGAAGCGTTGGCCGCGCCCGCCGATCAATCGCACCGCAATGCGATCGTGCAAGAATACCGCTCTGCGCTGCAGATGTCGGGCGACCGTAAGCGGGGCGAAGCGGTATTTTTGAAAAACTGCGCCAGTTGCCACCAACTCAACGGCAAAGGTCATCCGATCGGCCCGAATCTGGCGGCCATGAAAAACCGCGGCCCTGAAGCGATACTAACGAACGTGCTGAATCCCAACCTTGAGGTCAACCCGCAATACATGAGCTACGTCTGTCTCACGAACGACGGACGCGCGCTGACCGGCATTATCGCCAACGAAACGGCCACCAGCATCACGCTGCTGCAAGGAGATAACAAGTCGGAAACGGTCTTGCGAATCGATATCGATCAATTGCGCAGCACGGGCGTTTCGCTCATGCCGCAAGATCTGGAAAAGCAAATTGACAAACAAGCGATGGCCGACCTGCTCAGTTATTTGCTTGACCAGTCGTAGCGCCGATTTATGAAATCGGCTCTTGTTAATTTCCGCCCCTCTTCATCCACCCTTCGCATCCTCTTACCTTCCAATCGAATGCCGAATCTCATGCCGAAAACAATCGTTGCGCTTGTCGCCGTCTGTTATTGCGTCGCATCGGTCTCCGTCCTGGTCGCGGCCGAACAAGTTCGCTTAACCACGTTCGCCGTCGACGCGTCGCCCCCGGTCGGCAGTCCGCTGGCATACGTGCCGACCCTCGGCGTGACTCACCCGCTCAGCTGTCGCGGGGTCATTCTAGACGCCGACGAAAAGCTTGTTTTTTGCACCGTCGACTGGCTCGGCGTGGCGAATCGTTCGCAAGACGATTTCAAGCGAGCGTTGGCCGACGCCGTCGGAACCCAACCGGAGTTGGTAATGATGCATGCGGTGCATCAACACGACGCGCCTCGCGCTGACGGAACGACCGCCGATATCTTGGCCCGCTACGAAGCGCCAGATCAAAGTTTTGACGAAAAGTGGATCGCCGACGTCGTCCGTCGCACCGGCGAAGCGGCCAAAGCGGCGACTCAAAAATGGCAAACCGTCACCCATTACGGCTTGGGCCAGGCCGAAATTGAGAAAGTCGCCTCGAACCGCCGCATCGTCGGCGAAAGCGGCAAGGTCATCCACACGCGTACCTCGGCGACCGGCGACCCCAAAGTGCGTGCGATGCCGATCGGTTTGATTGATCCGCTGTGCAAATCGATCAGCTTTTGGAACCAAGATCAGCCGCTCGCCGTCATCACCTTTTACGCGACCCACCCGCAAAGCTACTATCGCACCGGTTGGGCCAACCCTGATTTTCCTGGTATGGCGCGTGACGCGCGGCAGGAAAAAACAGGCGTATTCCATCTTCATTTCAACGGCGCCGGCGGAAACGTCACCGCCGGAAAATGGAACGACGGCGCCAAAAAGAATCGCCAAATCTTGGCCGACCGGGTCGAAGACGGCATGCGAAAAGCCTGGGAGAAAACCCAAAAACATCCTTTACCGTTCGATCAAGTCGCGCTCGAATCGATCGACGTGCAACTCCCTTGCGCGCCCCATCTTAACGAAGACGATTTAGCGGCGGCGGTTCAAAACGAAAAAATGTCGACGTACGATCGCATGAAATGCGCCTCGCGTTTGGCTTGGCTCCGGCGCTGCAAGCGGAACGAGACGATCGCGATCTCGTGCTTGACCTTGGGACAATCTCGAATCTTGTTCATGCCGGGCGAACTGTTTATCGAATACCAACTGGCCGCGCAAAAGATGCGTCCTGACCTGTTCGTCGCCATGGCCGCATATGGCGAGTATGGAACCGGTTACATCGGCACCGAAGTTTCTTATAGCCAAGGCGGTTATGAAACGAGTCCTACCGCTTCGTATGTGGCGCCGCGGGTCGAGCAAGTTTTGCAAAAAACGATGGCTCAACTGCTGCAAGCCAAAGACTTTGACAAATCGCCATAGCGTCCCCAAGTCCCTATTTTTCGACTTTTGCGGCCAATTCGCGTAAGATAGTAGATAGTATCAAGACGCGAATTGTGCCGATGGGAGAAATTAGTTTTGGGATTTACCGTCTATTACCGCTCGACTGAACCTGTTTCTGACAAGCTTTCGGTTCGTATCTCCGACGCCGCAGGCGACTTATGCCGTCAACGCGATTGGCTCAGTTGCGAAGCGGTTCGCTTCGACGAAACCAGCGACGGTCACATGCAAGGCGGCTGCAAACCGAACTTTTCGCCCCATCCTCAAGATGTCGACTCCTTTGAAAAACAAGATCTGCCCGACGGTACGCTGCATGACGCGCTAGACGTTTTGTGCGAACTGTCGCGCGAGCATCAAATTGATTGGTCCTTCTCGCACGATCACGATCAAGGTCCGATCGGTTTTATCGTCGACGGCAAATGCGACGACAATTTGTTGGCTCAAATCGAAACGCTCGACGAGTTGGTCACCATGATTTCAGGCGTCGAAGGATCGAACGTCGAAACGCCCAGCATTTACGTCGAAGCCGATCTTGTTGACGACCTCGGCGTCGATGATTTAAGCCCGGGCGACTTGAGCGATCTGGAAGAAGGATCGGACTCGTCGGCAGAGAACCCGGCGATTCTCAAATTCCCGAGTTAAGCCTGCCGCCGGGCGGCGATTGACCGGCAAGAAACCAAGTCGCTCATCCGCACAATCAGGATGAGCGACTCGCTTCGTTCAATAAGCTAGGGCGAAACAATTGCGGTCGGCGTCGCTCCTTCCAGCTCAAGATCGTCGAGATTGATCGAGTCGATCGGCGACTGCGGAGCGACTGGCGCGGCGGCGTCTTGTTCGCTAGGCGCGGCGACCGGCGCCGACTGTCGGCCGACGTTTTCTTGCATGTCCGGCGAAGTAATTTCGGCCCGATTCAAGATCAAGACGTTGTTGATCTCGTTGCACTCGACCAGTTCGTCATAGCTGTCGATCGCCACGATCAGCGTATCAAACTCGACGGCGGCGCCTGCCTGATTGTGCAGCGTCAAGCAGCTCGACGGCAATTGCACTTGCAGCTGCAGCGCGGCGCCGGCTTCGATTCGCGGAACGGTCACGACCGCGGTCGGCGAAAAGGGACGTATCTGCCCCAACGCGGCGACGACCGATACCCGGAAGTTGCCGACCGGAATATCGCTATGGTTTTGCAGCTGAACCTGAAAGATCGGTCCCGCCGGCGCACAACCTTCGGCGATCAAATGGACGCAAGTCAGTTCTAAATCGCCCGGCTCGGCGATCTTGCCCAAATGCGGGGCGTAGCTGCCGCCGCCAAAGCCGACCTGCCCCGACTGGCGCAACATGCGCGTTCGCAGCAGCAAATCGATCACATGGTCGCAACGCTGCGAGCGGATGCCTAACGCTTGATCGGTTCGCAATAGGTCGGCGTTGACCGGCGCCGCGATCGGTTCGGCGAAACAGTGCGACGCGGCGACGCCGGCGACAAAGCTGAAAGCCAGCAACAGACGCTTGGTACGAGACATAATGGTTTCTCCTGTCAGGGATGAAATCTTTGTGATAAATGATCGATAAAAAAAGAGCCCGACCGCCGCAGGGGCTTGTCGGGCTTTCGCATCGCCAACGCCGCTTAGTAACAACCCCAATAGCTGACGTAACTCGGCGAGTAGCAAACCGGAGCGTAATAAACCGGGCGATAGCAAGCGAAGTAAGGACGATAGCAGTTGTAGCGATAGCCATAGCCGTAACCGTATCCGCCGTAATAGCCGTAGCTGCGATATCCGATGCGGCGGAAACAAGCTTCGATCGCTTCGTCTTCATTCGCGCCGTCGGCGTCGCTAGCTAACTTGTCGACGTCGACGCTGAACGCCTGGTCGATGACGCTGACGTCGGCGTCTTTGATCTCGTCAAGATTCAACTCTAGCGCGTCGTCGGCTCGCAGCGAAACGCTCATCAACAAGGCAGGCACGATCGCGAACAATACTTTCTTCAACATGGCATAGGCTCCAGATACGGCGTCTGTTTCGGCTTGCGTTACCTGGCTCGCCGCGTCGGCCAGGCAACTAGGTGACTTGGTTACTCTGCAGAGCGAGAACCGCGGCCATTTGTTACCGCCATTTTTCCAGAAAGTTCGCCCTCTTCAGAAATAGAGAGATAGCGGCGGCGATCGCGGGAGATGGGCGAGGGTGCGTCAGCTCCGCGTCGACTGGCGCGTATCGGCGAACATTTCGGCCGATTTCAGCAACGCGTCGATATCGGCATGGACCGAGCGAGAGAGCCCCAGCGCACCGCCGAAACCGATGGCGCCAGCGGCGCTGAGCACTTGCAAGGCCAGCGTGCTATGCGCATCGTCCAT
This sequence comes from Blastopirellula sp. JB062, assembly GCA_044439945.1. GTDB lineage: Bacteria > Planctomycetota > Planctomycetia > Pirellulales > Pirellulaceae > Blastopirellula. The sequence continues at coordinate 1,688 of JBITAD010000209.1, read as the reverse complement.
GTGCCCGGCCGAAAGCAGCAGCATTACCCCGGCGGCCGGCACGCCTCCGGCGAGATACAAAAACCAATCCATATGTTTGGCCAGCCAGCGCAGTTCGCGCACGTCCGAGTTACGCAACGGCTCCGCTTCTAAAAGCGGCGGAATGTACGAGCGAATCGCCAGCGTCGACAAAAAGAAGAAGGGGTATGCCGCCGCGATCATGCCGCAAATCAGCAATGAGCCGAGAAAATGCGCGTACCACTGCCGCTCTAGTCCCCCCAGCAGAAGATGCAAGCTAACCGGATAGGCGATGCCGGCCAACGTCCATTCGACGATCCCCAGATAACTGATAAATCGCCCGACCCGAAACGCCCGCCGCCGCGCGCCCGGCACGTCATCCGCCGGCTGTTGCCGGCGAAGATCGCGCAGCGCGGCGACGAAGGGCCAAATGTAGATGCCGCCGATAACGATCGCCAACGGAAACGCGATCGAATTGATCACAAACTGCACGTTCCAGAAGGCGGCGTAAGAATCGGTTCCTTCCAGCTTGCGGATGATCGCCTGGTCGTTGTAGACGAAATTGAAAAAACCGGCGACGGCGTTCGGTCCGATGCCGCCGATGGTCGTCGCAATCAACGGATGGCGCGCCGCCCAAGCCAACAATCCGCGCTGCGAACGATCTTGCAGCCGCGCAACCCGCGGTTCAAGACAAAGCGCCAAATCTCGCGCCAAATGGTCGGCCGTTTGATACCGATCGCCGGCCTCAGGGCGCAAACAACGTCGTAAGATGCGCACCAACCGCCGGCCGACGTCGTCGGTCGGCGGAAAGCGAGGTTGCGGCTCTTGGTCGCGACGCACTTCGGCCATTCCCAACAGCGACGTATACCAACTGCCGACGATCGCCTCGTCGCCGAAAGGACGTTGCCCGAACAGCAGTTCCCACAGCAAAACGCCGAGCGAAAAAACGTCGCTGCGACCATCCAGTTCGCTCGCTTGGCGCGCGTGATCGGGATGGCACGCTTCAAGTTGTTCCGGCGACATGTACGCCAGACTGCCGCCGAAATAAGCGGCCGGGCTCGTCCCTTCCAATTGCGAACTGAAACTGATGTTGAAGTCGGCCAGCTTGGCCGTGCCGTTGGCCTCGAGCAGCACGTTGGCGGGCTTCACGTCGCGATGCAAAATGCCCTGCGAATGGGCGTAATGCAGCGCGTTGGCCAGTTCCATGCCGATGCGGCAGACGATCTCTGACCAAGGCCGATCGGCCAGCTCCGACTTGAGCGGCACGTTTTGCGCCGTTACGACCCCGGTTTGATCTAGCGTATTCGAGATCGTTTCGGCCAACATGGCGGCGTTGCGCTGTTGGCGTCGATTTCCTTCGCGAATGACGCCTTGCAAGGTTCCGCCGGCGACGAACTGCATATAAAGCAGACGCAAATTTTCGCCTGTTAAACGGCTTTGATCGAAAACGCGGACGATATTCGGATGATCTAACTGCGCGAGAGTTTGCGCCTCGGTCCCGCGATCAAGCGAGATCTTGAGCGCGACCAAACGTTGCATCGACTCTTGCCGGGCTAAAAAGACGCTGCCGAACGCCCCGGCGCCCAAGCTCGACATTAAATAAAAATCGCCGACTCGATCGCCCGTGGCGAACTTGGCATGTGCGTTGCCGCTCGCCAGCGAGGTGGTCATCGTCTCGCTATCGAGCTTAA
>JBITAD010000208.1:0-3617 GCA_044439945.1 Blastopirellula sp. JB062 | reverse complement strand
CCGCGATCAGCGAAAAAAAGATGCAGCGCCATCATGAAAACGCGATATCGCGCCGAATCTCCTCATTTTGTTCCGTCTCTTTTCGCTCTTTCCCCCACGCGCGTTTTGCTTCGCTAGCAGCGTAACGATTTCGGCCGGTTCGCCGCTTGGGATTGAAGAAGCGGAAAAACGCTGCAACGGTTCGCCTTGCCTTATGCAGTTGGGTCCAACTAAGATGCGGCAATATCAGCCAGCGCGACTCGTGGCACGGAAAGTCTAGATCCTGCTTTGAAACCGGCTTTACGAAACGACGCGTAATTCATTCCAGGGAAGGAGGGCGAAAATGGCGTCGACCGATTCGCCGCGAATACTGATCGTTCGACTCAGTGCGTTAGGCGACGCGATTCTTACGCTGCCGTTGCTCTGCGCGTTGCGAGACAAATTTCCGCACGCCGAAATTACGTGGTTAAGCGAGCCGATCGCCGCACAAATCTTGGCGGGGCACCCCTGTCTCGATCACCTGATCACCGCCGGTAAAGGCTGGCTCAAGCGTCCCAGCGAAGCGCTGTCGCTGCGTCGCCGGTTACGCGCGGCGCGCTTGGATATCGCGTTTGACGTGCAAGGGCTGACCAAAAGCGCTGCGGCCGCCTGGCTGAGCGGAGCTCCGCGACGGATTACTTTTGCGCGCGGTCAAGCGCGTGAGCTGGCGCCCAATCTGGCGACCGAACTTATCTCGCCGCGACAACCGCACGTCGTTCATCGTTATTTAGAACTGGGGCAAGCGGTAAGCATTCATTCGCCGGCGATCGAGTATCGTCTGCCGATTGATGAAACGGCCCGCGGCGAAGTCGCCGCAATCCGCCGCGGACTAGATCGAGCGGGCAATTTCGCCGTGCTCAATCCCGGCGCGGGGTGGTTCAGCAAAACGTGGATGCCGCAACGATTTGCGGAAGTCGCCCAACATCTCGAAAAACAATACCAATTGCCGTCGCTGGTTACCTGGGGCAACCAACGCGAAGCGGACTGGGCCGAAGAGATCGCCCAAATGTCGAATGGCGCGGCGATTGCAACGCCCAAACTCTCGCTTCCGCAACTGAAAGAACTCTATCGCAGCGCCAGCTTGTTTGTCGGATGCGATACGGGGCCGCTTCACTTAGCCGCGGCGGTCGATACCCCCTGTATTGCGCTGTTCGGCGTGACGCCGATCGAAACGTGCCGCCCCTTGGGGCCGCATCACCAAGTCGTTCAGGCCTATTATCAGCGGCTTACCTCGCGGCAACGTGCGCGCGCCGGCAACGAAGCGATGCGCGCAATTTCGACCTCGATGGTCATCGACGCGGTCGATTCTCTTTTTCAATCGCAAGGGCGGGAAGCGGCGTAACGCTTGGCGCCGTATAATCGTATCGAATTCTCGCTAGGCGAATGCGATGGAAAAAATCATGCGCAAACTTGATCGGGGCACCCTCTTTCTCGCGACGATGATTGTCGTTGCGGTCGTCGCATTGGGATACATGGGGATCGCTCAATATCAAAACTCGCGGCGACCGGCCGCGCTGGCGATCGCCGCCGAGAAACTGGAAGATTACGCTCCGTTCGACGGCGCCAAAGCGATGGAGCATCTGGAAGCGATGTGCGCGATCGGACCGCGCATGAGCGGCTCGCCCGGCATGGCGCGGCAGCAGGCCTATTTAACCAAGGTATTAGAAGCGGCAGGCGGCGAAGTGTCGCGACAAGAATTTGACGTTCGTCACCCGCTCGACGGCACGCGAGTGCTGATGGCCAATTTGATCGCTCGCTTTTTTCCGGATCGCCCGGAGCGAATCTTGCTTTGCGCCCATTACGACACGCGTCCTTTTCCGGATCAAGACCCGCTCAATCCGCGCGGCGTTTTCGTTGGCGCCAATGACGGGGCCAGCGGGGTCGCCGTATTGTGCGAACTGGCGCGGCATCTGCCGAATTTGAAATCGGATGTCGGCGTCGACATCGTCTTTTTCGACGGCGAAGAAATGGTGTACGACAACGAGCGCGATCCGTATTTTCTCGGATCGGAGTATTTCGCGCGGGATTACGCTCAGAATCCTCCGGCGCATCCCTATCGCTACGGCGTGTTGCTAGACATGGTCGGCGACAAAGATTTGCAGCTCTACCAAGAGAAAAACAGTTTACGTTATCCCGAGGTTCGTCCGCTCGTTCAACAAATTTGGCGCACCGCGCGGCAATTGGGCATTCGCGAGTTTATCGCGCGACCGCGTCACGAAATACGCGACGATCATCTGGTACTGAACGATATCGGCAAGATTCCGACCTGCGATATTATCGATTTCGATTATCCCAACCCAGGCTACGGCCCCAAATATTGGCACACCGAAAAAGATGTGCCCGAGAACTGCTCGGCTTTGTCGCTAGCCAAGGTGGGCATCACGGTATTAACTTGGCTGAACGAACTGCAGCCCGCTCGGTAGTGCGTTTCGCCGTGCGGTTCCCTCTAGGCACTCTACGAGATCTATATGCTCGCTTCGGCAATTCTCTCGGCGTTAATCTTGTGCGTCGCGATCTTGATGCACGCAACGCATCAAGCGACTTGGCGTCGCGCGGCGGCAGATCGCTCGCTGCCGGACTATCGCCGTAATTTCCTTCGCCTGCAGTTCCGCCGCCGCATGGCCGTCTGCTATATCTTGGCGGGCCTCGCCGCGGCGATCCTGATCGGCCACTTCGTTCCACGGTCGATCTTTTTCATCATCTACTGGGGCTGCGTGATGTTTCTGATCTTGTGGATGGTGGTGCTGGCGTTGATCGATATGATGGCGACGCGCAATTTGATCTTGATCGAGCGAGACCAACAGATCGCCCGTCGCCGCGCTTTAGAACAGCAATACGCTGACCGCGGCGATTTAAAAGCTGCCGAGTCAAATACCGCGAAGCCTGACGAATTGGACGAATCGTAAAGCGGCCGCGCTTTGAGCCGGTTTGCGTTAGGTGCCGCTCATTTCGGCAGGGATTTCGCCTTGTTGGGTTAAGTCGAAATCAAAGTTCCGATTCGATTCTGAGATCGTAATTCGCAGTTTCGATTGATCGTTGTAAGCGGCCGGGACGTACTGCTTGGTGCTAAAGTTCATGCCTCGCTCGATCTCTTCCGGGCTCGCATTCGGATTTTCGGTCTTTCTTTGCCCGTAAATTAAGACCGAGACTTTACCGGGCGAAGATCTAACGTGATAGCGTCCTCCGGCGATAACCCCGCCGGCGGTCACTCCGGCCCCATCAACCGGGATCATCGAAATCGCTCCCTTTTCGACCGGCTCTCCCTCAAAAGTCACCGTACCGGTGACCGAGATTAGCCCGTCGGATTGGCTGCATCCCGCCAGACTAAGCAGCAGGATCGCGGCCGAAACGCACAGATGCCGGCCTTGCAAAATTATAGTGCTCATATCGCTCGCATGCTCCTGTAAGCAAGTCTCAATTTCCTGCAATCGTTCGGCCTATTGCGTGATAATTTCAGCCCCTTGCGTCGAGGTCAGAGCACGCCAATTTGCAATATCGATCGTTTCGGCGACGAAGCTGACGGAACCGTCGAAGTTCGCGGCGTTGACCCCGCCGGGATGCATGCTCATCGCGGGAAAAGTCGCCTTGTGCCAAGCGTC
>JBITAD010000207.1:0-3623 GCA_044439945.1 Blastopirellula sp. JB062 | reverse complement strand
AGAATCGCTTACGCCCCGCTAATTTCGTGCTGAAGGTTTTCAGATTTCGACGCGCGTCGAAATCTGAAAATCGAAGCCGAAATCAACTCTTGTTCCGACTCGACCGGCTTCCAACTTGCCCCGCCTTCTAAAAGACCCGCCGATTTATGACCTGCATGTTTCGTATCTCGTTCGTCCGCATTACGTCGCTGCTCGCTTGTTTGACCCTTTCGCTTCCTACTTTGGTCAGCGCAGAAGAGTCAACGACGCAAAAAGAGCCGAATAACGTCACGCATAGCTTTCAAAAACTGGCTGATCGAGTCGAACCCGATTTGGCTTGGAACGCCGAAACCCCTGAAGAGCATCAGGCATGGCGCAAACGCATGCAGGCGACCATGCTCGATTTGCTCGGCAAGATGCCGGATCGCGCGCCGCTAGAGGTCAAATGGGCGGAAGAAAAAAAGTTCGACAAGTTCACTCGACATAAAGTTTACGTTCGTACCGAACCCAACTATTGGGCGCCTGTTTACTACTTCGTTCCGCACGAACGGAAAGAAAAAACTCCAGCGATCGTATGTCTGCACGGCCATAGCGGGATCGATCCTTACATTCGCCTGAACGAAGACGAAAAGCAGAAGAAAAAGACCGATGAGAGCGCGCTCGACTATGCGGTCTACATGGCCGAGCATGGCTATATCACGGCGGCGATCGTCATACGCGGCTGGAACGAAACGCACGGCATGCAAGATCGCGGAATCCGATCGCCGCCGCGCAGTTGCCATGAAATGAGCATGAACGCGCTGCTGATGGGCATGACCCCGCAAGGCATACGCTGCTCAGACGCGATGCGCGTCATCGACTTTTTGCAAACTCGCGAAGAAGTCGATCCTAACAAGATCGGAGTCGCCGGGCTTTCAGGCGGCGGTACGCTGGCGATGTATTTGCCGATCCTGGACCAACGGGTCAAGTTGGCGATGATCGCCGGCGCATTCTCAGAATATCGGACTTCGATCTATTCCATTCATCACTGCATCTGTAATTGCCTGCCAGGCGTCATGCGACATGGCGAAATGGCGGATGTGGTCGCATTGGCCGCGCCGCGGCCCGTGCTGCTAATCAACGGCGTCGACGATCGTATCTTTCCGATCGACGGCGCTCGCAACGGCTTTGCGAAATTGAAGCAAGTCTACGGCGTTTTAGGATGCGAAGAAAAAGTCGACGCCGACTTTTTTGACGGCGGTCACGCTTGGTCAAACAACAAGACGCTCGACTTTTTGAATCAGCATTTCGGCGGATAGTCATTTCGACTTACCGGCGATATCAGCGCGTTAAAAAAAGCCGCACACAATCGTGCGGCTTTTTTTTCTGGTTGAGAGCTTCGGCCTAACGGCGTGCGGCCGCATGCTTGAGCGGCAGCCAAGCTCCGTTTTCTTGACTGCTAGCGACGCACTGTTGAATAAAATACATCCCTTCGACCCCGTCATAGACGTTCGGATAGATTGTATCTTTTTTCTCAAACGACTGCCCCAACGCCCGGGCGGCCATCGCATCGTACGAGGCGCGATAAACGTTGGCGAAGGCTTCAAAAAAGGCTTCGGGATGCCCGCTGGGCAAGCGGCATGCGGCGGCGCCCATCTCGTTCATGAACGGTGCGTTCGGATCACGCGTATAGATCTTGTGAGGTTCGCCGTTAGCGCGAACGATCATTTCGTTCGGGTTCTCTTGACGCCATTGAATGGCGCCTTTCGTCCCGTCGATTTCGATCGCGAGATCATTTTCGCGTCCGTGGCTGATCTGCGACGCGGTGACCGTTCCCAGGGCGCCATTTTCAAACTTGACGATCGCCGTGCCGTAATCGTCAAGCGCACGTCCCTCGACGAAGGTTTTCAAATGACAACTAATCTGCTCGGGCAACAGCCCCGTCATATAGCGTCCCAAATTGTATGCGTGGGTCGCGATATCGCCGAAACAGCCGGCGGCGCCGCTCTTGGCCGGATCGGTTCGCCAGGCGGCCTGCTTTTGATCGCTATCTTCCAGCTTTGAGCGGAGCCAGCCTTGAATGTACTGAACGCGGATCGCGTTGATCTCGCCCAACTCGCCGCTTTGGATCATCTGCCTGGCCTGACGCACGAGCGGGTAACCCGTGTAATTGTGCGTGACGGCGAAAACGGCGTTCGAGTTTTCGACCGCTTGCAACAAGCTTTCGGCCTGGCTCAGGTCAAACGTCATCGGCTTGTCGCACATGACGTTAAACCCGGCTTCGACCGCCGCTTTGGCAATTTCGTAATGCGTGTAATTGGGAGTTGCGACCGAGACGAAATCGATGCGTTGATCTTCGGGCAGTGCGTTCTCTTTTTCCAGCATTTCGGCCACGCTGCCATAAGCGCGTGTTTCCGGAATGTCGTAATCGGGCGCCGACGCTTTCGCTTTTTCAGGGTTCGAGCTCAGCGCCCCCGCGACCAGGGCGGCCCGATTATCAAGTACCGCCGCCGTGGCATGGACGCGGCCGATGAACGAACCGGAACCGCCGCCGACCAGGGCCATGCGCAGTTTGCGGTTAAGATCTCCGTTGGTAGCCATCCTCGATTTCCTTCGCTAAGCAGGTGGGGAACATGTGGGAAATAGGCGACGCTTGGCCTTGTAAACTGCGTGTTTTATCAGATCAGAAAGCACTTGTCATTCAGGCAGCTAGCAAAGATTCCTCAATAGCTTTAAACGGCGCACTTTGCTACGGATAGGCTTAGGATGATGCGAGCACGAAAATCGGAATTGATGAACGGATAGTAAAGTTCTGCGCAATCGCAACTTATGACAGGCAAAACGATTAACTTTAGTTCAAACGGCAGTCGAGAAGATATACAAGTAAACGCCGGAATTTGCTGGTCCGTCGCCGCCGCTAGCTTCGCATGGGGTCGCATGTCGTCGATCAAAACGAATCCAAGCAACATCGTGTTGCCTATCCCCGAGAAAAATGCAGGTCGCGACGGCCCTCATACGCTTGCGGCGGCCCTCTGGCGAGAGCGCTGGTCGTTCCTGACGCCGCTGGCGCTGTTGTCGGCGTTTACGGCGCTCTGCTTCTTAGCGCCCATCGATATGGCAAGTTCGCGATACGTCTATTTGACCCCGTTTGACGGGTGGGCGGGAGATTACTGGTTTACTGAAGATCTCTGCTATTACGCGAGCCCCGTCCCTGGCATTGTCTTGGGGATCGGCGCCTGCTTGGTTTTGGTCGTCGGCCTGTGGTCGTCGGCACTGGCGAAAAGAAGGCAAGCCGCCGGTTTACTGCTATGCGTCGTGCTAGCAGGCCCCCTTATTCTGGTAAACGGCGTTCTCAAACCAGGCATGAGCCGTCCGCGACCTTGTCAGCTAGCGACATTCGGCGGCGGGAATCCTCAGGTCGTTTACGTCGCGCCGTGGCAAGCTTCGTCGGCGGTCGGCAAATCGTTTCCGAGCGGTCACGCGTCAATGGGCTTTTTATGGATGGCGCCGGCGTTTCTCTATTGGCGGCGAAATTACTGGGCAAGCGCAGCCTGGCTGACCATAGGCGTCGTTCTCGGCCTGGCGGTCGGTTACTTTCGGATGGCGGTCGGAGCGCATTTTGTCAGTGATATTGTCTGGTCAGGCGGAATTGTCTATTTTTCCGG
>JBITAD010000206.1:578-3627 GCA_044439945.1 Blastopirellula sp. JB062 | reverse complement strand
TTAAGCGAACAATGCGCGAAAGAATTGCCTGCCGCCGAACTTCCGTCAGGCGACCCGCAACGCGGCGCGAAGGCGTTTCGTACTTTACGATGCGACGCTTGTCATGGATTAGAGAACGAAGCGACCGCTTCAACCGCCGTCGGGCCAATGCGCCGAATCAATCAAGGCTGTCTCGGCGCGCCGGAAGCGTCGATACCGCAGTATCACTTTACTCCGCAAGAAAAGCTGGCGTTACGAGCGTTTCTTCAATCCGACGCGCATTCGCTTACGCGTGATCCTGCGGCGGAAGCTTCGCGGCGGTTAGTCCAATCACTGAACTGTGCGGCTTGCCATTCGCGCGACGGCACGCGCAGCCCGCGCGGTTTGATCTTGCTCGACGAAGGGTTTCGCGGCCTAGCGCCGGAAACTTTGCCCAACTTAACCTGGACCGGCGATAAACTGCATGCCGTTGCGATCAAGCGTCTTCTCTCTGGCCAATCGGACGCCCCCGATCGCGAATGGCTAAAAGCGCGAATGCCGGCGTTTCCCTATTATGCGCAAGCGATCAGCGCCGGACTGGCCGCCGAACATGGACATTCGGCCGAGACCTCGATTTCGCACGCGTTCGACGAACAACTGGCGGCGATCGGAAATCAACTGACGCGCAAAGAGGCGCTCGACTGTCGTCAGTGCCACGGCATAGGGGCCGAACTTCCGATTGGAGATGAAAATACGAAGATTGCGCTGGGAATCAATTTCGCCCGCATTCGCCTACGTCTTCGCCCCGACTTTTACCGTCGCTTCGTCCTTGATCCGCCGCGATACGAAACGACCACGAAAATGCCGAAGCTTTCCGCCGACGGCAAAACGACGAAAGTAACCCAAATCGAAGAGGGAGACGCCGCGCGGCAATTCGAGGCGATCTGGCACTTCATACAAAGCACGACGCCTGACGACGCGCCAAGTCGATAGCTGAACTTGAGGGCAAAACCGACTGTAAACTTTCGATCCTCGACTTTGGCGACGGTTGCCAAAGTAGGACGAACGTTTCGCTCGCTTTGTCTGACGCAAGTATTGAATCAACGTCGGCTCGGCGCCCTTCTTAAGTTCTGCCGCCTGTTTGACGCCAACCCGATTCAAACGGCATTACGTTTCTAATCTAGCCGTTGCCGTCGAGGAATTGACGGAGCTAGGCGGAGCGAAGAGACTGAAGCGAGAGAGCGGTTCCGGCGACTTGCCGTATGCGATCATCGCTCGGTTGGCCAACTTCGATTTGATGGTCGGATCGAGTTGGCGCCAGAATCGTATCCAAGATTCAGCCGAGCGCAGCAGATTCGACTTTGGAAGAATGGGATTTACTATGATTCAATTCGTTACCCTTGCGTCGCGGAAATCGGAACAGATCCATCATCGGCCGCCGTGCCTGCGCGCTAGAGCGCGCAGAATAATCCGACTCGGCTTCGCAGCTTGTGCGGCGGCGATCGCCTTTCCCTTTTGCGCGGCGCCTTCGTACGCCGAGCCGGCCGAGCGGCCCAACGTGCTGTTTATCTTGACTGACGATCAGCGATACGACGCGCTCAGTTGCATGGGACATCCGCACCTGAAGACCCCTCGAATCGATCAAGTCGCCGGCGAAGGCTTGTTGTTTCGAAACCATTTTTGCACGACGTCGCTTTGTTCGCCCAGCCGCGCTTCGATCTTGAGCGGTCTTTACGCGCACGCACACGGCGTGGTGAACAACTTTACCGAGTATCCGGCCAAGATGGTCAGTTTTCCGATGCGTCTTCAGCAATCAGGCTACGAAACCGCCTACATCGGCAAGTGGCACATGGGCGAAAAGAACGACGCTCCGCGACCAGGCTTCGATTATTTCGTGACGCATAAAGGACAAGGAAAATACTTCGATACCGAATTCAACTTTAACGGCCAAGGTCGCAAAGTTGTTGACGGATACTACACGACGGTCGTCACCGAGATGGCCGAAGATTGGATCAGCCGGCAAGACGGAGAAAAGCCTTGGCTGCTGATGTTGGGGCACAAAGCGCCGCACAGCTTTTATCTGCCGGAAGAAAAGTATGAGCACGCGTTTGATCAGGTCGACGTTCAATACCCGGCGAGCGCTTTTAACCTTGACGACAAACCGGCTTGGTTTAAAAAACGCTTGAACACCTGGCACGGCATCTATGGCCCGCTGTTTGATTGGCGCAAAGATTTTCCGGACGACAGCCCCGAAGGAGTCAAAGATTTTGCACGGATGGTACGCGCCTATTGGGGTACGATCCTTTCGGTCGACGACAGCGTCGGGCGGCTTTACGATTTCTTAGAATCACGAGGCGAGCTCGACAATACTTTGATTATCTTTACGTCTGACAACGGCTTGCTAGAAGGGGAACACGGCATGGTCGACAAGCGGACCGGCCACGAGCCGTCGATTCGCATTCCGTTGGTCGTACGTTATCCAGGCTTGACTTCGCCCGATCGGCCGCGCGTGATCGACAATATTTCAGTTACGATCGATTTCGCCCCTTCGATCTTAGATATCTGCGATGCGAAACCGCTGGAGAACGTTCATGGGCAAAGCTGGAAACGGCTTGCCCAAGGGAACGATCCTCATTGGCGGACCAGCTTTTATTACGAATATAACTACGAGCATCAATTTCCGTACACGCCCAACGTCCGAGCCTTGCGCACCGACCGTTACAAATATATCCGTTATCCTCATGGAGACGGATCGCCTGACAAGCATCTGGCTGAGTTGTACGACCTGAAAGTTGATCCGGGCGAAAACAATAATTTGATCAACGACCCTGCGCACGCCGAGACGATCCAACGTCTTCGTCAACAACTCGACCGACAGATCGCCAAGCATGGCGACGGCAAGCCGGACCGCATGCCGCTCGATCAAGGGATTCAATCCGGCTTGCCGGAACAGTCGATCCGCTAGGCGAGACGGGTTGGAATTCGTCTTGCGCTCCGGCGAACGCTCGATAGGTTGCGCTAAACCGTATCGTTTAGCGCGCATGTCTTTCAGCGAGCGAACCCCGCTTTTAGCCAAAGGCAAACCGCACTT
>JBITAD010000206.1:0-568 GCA_044439945.1 Blastopirellula sp. JB062 | reverse complement strand
ACCGCACTTTCGAGCACCCTGCTTGTCAATGCCCCCTCGGATGATTGGCCGTCAATTCTTGATTTGTTCCACGAAACTTAACTTTTTCTTCTTTTTTAAGTAAGCGACATTCTATAGACTCGGACCTGAGCAACGACGTTCATTTGTTTTTCCTGCCCACTCCATCGTCGATCGCCGACGCGAACGTTTCGTTTCGCAACCGTATCGATTTCTTTCCGACGGATAACAAACGCATGGCCAGATCTAGCAGCCCAATTATTTGGGCGATCGCAATCAGTTGTTTGTGTTTGACTTCGACAGGCTGCTTCGGTCCGCCGCCTGGCTTCCCCGATTTGGGCCAAGTGGAAGGAGACGTCACCGTCGACGGCAAGCCGGGGGTGAATTTGGCGGTGGCCTTCATTCCGGAAAACGGTCGCCCGTCGTTGGGCGTGACGGACGAGCAAGGGCACTATCGTCTCTCCTATTTTCGGGGCGAGACGGGCGCGACGCTCGGCAATCATAAAGTGATGATCACGACCGATCACGCAACGCAACCCCCGCCGGGTTATCGAGATCCGATTCCGACGAA
>JBITAD010000205.1:0-3635 GCA_044439945.1 Blastopirellula sp. JB062 | reverse complement strand
TTCGTACCGTCGGACAACTTGGTAAGCGTGCACGCGGCGAAACGGGACGTTCCGACGAAGGCGGCTTTTCGCCGCCTGAAGATTGGTACGAGCCGCAAGGCGATACCGGCGGTCGCTACCGCGTGGTGACGCAAGATCCTGGCGCTGGTTTCGTGCATGTGGTGACGGAAGAGGAGATCCGTGATCGCCTAGCTCAACTGCCGGCTTGGATGCTTCAATCGCTCGAGGTGATTCAGCTAAGTCGTTTGACGCGTAAGAAGTTAAGTTTTCCCTGTTACGGCATGCAGTGGGGCGCGTCTCTCTATCTATACCCGATGGAAGAGTCGTTAATCGAGTATTTCTATGCTCCTCCGCGACCTGCGCAAGTGGTTGAAGCCAAGATGTACGGCGCGGTTTGGGAAGAGTCGAGCGAGTACGAATCGGTCTGGCGGCTCGTGTGGACGAAAGACTCGATCCGCGATTTCTATTTAAATAATGTCCTGATTCACGAGCTAGGGCATTTACTCGACAACCGGAATACGAGCTACATTGATCGAGAACGCTATGCCGAGTGGTTTGCGATCGAATACGGCTATCGGCCGACGCGTCGTCAATCGTTCGCGGCGCAAGCGGTCAAAAAAGTCGTGCGGCGGCATCATTCGAGCTGATCGTCCGGTTTCGGCGAATTGCAATCGCCCGCCCCTAGTTTTCTGAGTACAACAAGGGGTGAGGTACGCTTTGGAATAGTCCGCTCGGACGCGTAGTATCCCACGAATTTGCCTATCCGTTTCGCTTGCTGGAGAAAAGGCCGAGATGAGATTCCTGTTTCAATTAGCGCGAAGCGCGGTTTTCGCCGCTCTGGCGGCGCTGCTCTGCCTGGTTTCGACGACCAAAGCGGCGCCGACCGATGAACAACGCAACGAAGTTCGAGCGTTAAAAGTCGAAATTCGCAAAGCTTCCAACTTTTTAAAACAGGGCAAAGTCGAAGAATCGACGCAAACGGTCAAGCTCGTGCTTGAGCGTCTGCAACGTCTTGAAGGGATCGACCCTGAACTGCAAGCCGCTGTCGATCAGCTTTTTAACGCCTTGGCCCCTGCTCACGCATTTCTTGAGCTAGAAGGGGTAACATTGCCGAGAATGCGCAATTCGGCGGTTGCCGAGACGGCCATGACGACGCCGCGGCCAGGTGCTCCGGCGCCCAGCACGCCGCCAAGCGGATTGCCGACGATGTTTCCGGCGGCCAATTTAAGCTTTACCAAGCATATCGCGCCGATCTTGGTCGCCCGTTGCGGAAATTGCCATGTGAATCAAGCGCGGGGCGGCTTTAGTGCGGCTAACTACGAAACGCTGATCAAAGGTCCGGTCGAAGGCGTGGTGATCTTCCCCGGCAAAGATGGCAGTCGATTAGTCGAAGTGATCGAGACCGGCGACATGCCTCGCGGCGGACAAAAGGTTGCTCCCCAAGAATTAGCGGCGCTAAAAACCTGGATCGCCGAAGGCGCCAAGTTTGACGGAACCGACCCGAAAGCGAGTCTTTCTCAGCTAGCGCCTAACTCGTCGGCGCCGATGCGGCGTTTGGAAGTCGCCGACGCCAGCGGCAACGAGAAAGTTAGTTTTGGGCGAGATATCGCTCCGGTCTTGGTCGAACGTTGCGTGAGTTGTCATAACGTTCAAAATAACGGCGCGAATTTTAGTTTGGCGAGTTTTCAAACCTTGTTACGCGGCGGCGATAGCGGAGCGCCGCTTTCGCCCGGTAAGCCGAACGAAAGTTTGATGATCCAGCTTTTCAAAGCGCCGGCCCCCGATCGCATGCCGCGTCGCGGTCCGCCGTTGACCGACGAGCAGATCAAAAAGTTTGAAACCTGGATCGCGGAAGGCGCCAAGTTTGACGGCGATTCGCCGAGTTCGTCAATGCAACGGGTCGCGGCATATACGTTTGCGAAGAATGCGACCCATGACGAATTGGCGAAAGCGCGCGAAGCGTCTAGCAAAGCCAAGCAGCAACTCGGCTTGCCTGGCGTTGCGACCGTCACTTCGAGTCGCGAAGACGTCTACGTGATGGGAACGTTGGGCCAAGACGCGAACGACGAGTTCGCCGATCAAGCCGAGAAAGCGGCGGGCGACGTGCGTCGGATCTTAAAAGCGCCGGCGGGATCGCCGTTGGTGAAGGGACGCGTGACTCTCTTTTTGGTCAAAGCGAAGTATGACTACAACGAGTTTAGCAAGATGGTGGAACGGCGCGACGTTCCGCCCGCTTGGCAAGGACACTTTTGGTATGACGTGACTGACGCTTACGGAATCGTGCAGTTACCGGTAAACGACGCGTACGATCTGGACGCGATGTTCGCCCAAGTGATTGCGAGCAACTACGTCGCTAGTTTGAATGCTCCCGATTGGTTCGCCGACGGGGTCGGTCGAGTCGTCGCCTCTCGTTTGGCTGGCAAAGATCCTCGTGTCGTCTCGTGGAGCAACGCGCTTCCCTCGGCGGTCGGAGCGATGAAAAAGCCGGATGATTTCGTCCAAATGAAACTCGCTCCAGACCAAAATGGGGCCGTTAGCTTTGCGTTTTTGAAGACGCTAATGGGGCGCGGCGCGCAGTTTGACGCGATGATGCAAGCGCTGCGAAAAGGAATGCCCTTTGAGCAAGCGTTCGTCGCCGCCTACGGCAAGCCTCCTGCTGAGATCGCCAAGGCTTGGATTGCATCAGGCGGGCGATAAACGCATCGCTAAAGGAGTCGCTTTCGCCCGCGCTGGGCGATAGCGCTCGGCTTACCCTGCCCTATTACGGCCAGAAGCGCCAAGTAGGTAAGAAGTAGAAGAGGCAAACGGCGGTCGCCGCGAACACCAGCAAAACGCTGCCGATTTGGTAGATCGCGATATTGCGTAAATTGCTTGTACCGCTCCGAATGTTGAAACCGCGTCCGCAATTTCGGCAGACCCCATGCTTTAGCAACCAAGGGCCGATATAGCCCCCCCACTGCGTAAAATAAGGGCGGTCAAAATTTGAATCGCCGCAGTAAGGGCAGATGCCGCCGCCGCGCACTAGATATTCTTCTGGCGCATCGGCGGGAGACTGAAATGGGTTTTCCGATCGGTCTTCGTTGGCGGAACGATTCATCGCGGGCTTCGCCATGGACTGAACTTGGCGTCATTCCAAAGGAAACGGCCCTTGAAAGGGCCGTTTCGTAAGGCGATCCATTTCGCGGTAACGCGATTTTTTAGTGATGATGGTGGTGATCTTCGATCTTGCCTTGCACTTTTTTGCCGTCGACCTCAAAGGAGACGATCGCGTCGACTTCTTCCGACGTAAGAATCGTAGCGGCCAGCGGATCGGTCAAGACGAACTTGGAAGCGGTATCGGCGCCGTCCGCACGCTCGGCTTTGGCGGCGACTTCTTTGGTCTCGCCTCCGGTCGAAAGTTGAACGTTGATCGTTTCGGCGGCGATAGGAGCTTCTTTTTTAGCGGAGCCGTCGAGCACGTAGAACGTGATCACTTTTTCGGCGTCGGCGGCCGGTTCTTCATCGTGAACCCACTCAAGGTGATAAGGGCCCCCTTCCAGTTCGATGATATGCCCGCCGTTTGGCCCGATCTCGCCGTGGTCGTGTCCAGCGTGATCATGACCGTGTTCGCCATGACCATGATCGCCGTGGTCGTG
>JBITAD010000204.1:0-3641 GCA_044439945.1 Blastopirellula sp. JB062 | reverse complement strand
TCGACCTCCTCGCATTTCGCCAAAATCAGAAAATCTCGGGCACGAAAACAGTTTTTAAAACCGGCACTAAGTTGCGGCGGCCAATTCGATAAGTCGCTCGTGATAGGGACCATCTTCCATCAGGTCGAGACTCCAGGCCAAGCGGCGACGATCTTCGCTTCGCGACAAACTTTCCAAAGCCAGAAAGACGCGTTCGATCTGCTCGTCGGTCACTTCGCCGGTGATCGGCTGCCCCAGCCCCATGATTTTTTTGGCGCGCTGCAAGTCGGCGAATTTTTGCGGATCATCTTGCATGGCGACGAACAACGCGGTTACCGCTTTTTGCGACTGTTCAACTTCGTGCCAACGCTGTTCGGCGGCGGCTTGCAGCAAGTATTTGTACTGGTAGACGGCCAGCGACATCGGCCCGGAAGTCACGCCGACGCGCTGTCGCCCATCGACGTCATGCTTCGGCCCGTCTTGCAAAGCGAAAGCGAGATGGGGGTCCCAACCTTGCACGATTTTCAGTTTCGTCAAACGCGGACTTCTTAGATATTGTTGCGTGCTCGCGGCGTAGTCGGCTTCCGTAATTTTCGCGGCGACAATCCGATCGCCCCCCGGCAAATCAAGCAGTTGTTCGGCCGCGGCGACCGAAAGCGGCACGCCGGAAACGTCCGGGATTGAATAAAGCCCGATCGCGCGCTGAGCGTCGGCAGCTTGTTTCAATAGCGGCGCCATATTGTCGACGACCTCAACGTCGTCGGCGCCAGCGGTTAGGTCGGAGCCGGGTCGAAGAAAAACGACGGGAATCTCTTGTTCGACGATTACGTCTAATAATCGCGCGTTTGCTTCCGGCCCATCTTCCGGTCGCAGCAGGGCCATCTTTACCATCGCGCCAATATCAGCCTTGCCGGCGGCGGCGAACCACTGCGCCAATTCGTCGACGGTCCGCAGGTGTCCATGCCCGGTCGATGCGGCTAGCAAGACGGCCTCGGCGCCGGCATGCGCCAAATTCTCTAAATAGGCGACCAATCGATTCGGGTCAAGTTCGCGCCGCGGCAATTCGCCTTGCGTCGGATCGAAGCAAGCGACCGTGGCGGCTGGATAAACTTTTATCGGATCTGCAATTAGCGAATCGATATACTTGTTCGACATGGCGTCGTCTCACGCAGCAAAAGAAACAAAAGCGCCGCCTAACTCTACGCACTCTTTTGCCAAGGGACAAGCGTTGCGAGCGGCGCAAAGCGTTAGTCCGCGACTTTTCCGTAATTTTCAACTAAAATTAGAACCGCAAACGTCCCATCTACCCGCGGAGTATCGCTATGATCTCTTTTCGGTTCTTACTTGTCGCCGTCTCACTTGGCTTGCTGTTTTCCGCAAGCGTAACGGCTGAAGAAGAGCGACCGAACGTGCTGTTTATCGCCGTCGACGACTTGCGTACGGAATTAGGCTGCTATGGTATCCCAGAGGTCGAGAGCCCTCATCTCGATCAATTGGCGGCACAAGGGATGCTATTTCGACGGCATTACGTTCAAGTGCCGACCTGCGGGGCTTCTCGGTTCGCCCTGCTTACAGGCCGCAGCCCAGCCCGTACCGGCGCATATGCGAACTCCGTATTTTACGCTGGAAAGAATCGTCTCTCGGCAAAGCAACTGCCGGGCGCGCAGACGATGCCCGAACTTTTTCGACGCAGCGGATACCATACCGTTTCCATCGGTAAGATCTCGCATACCGCCGACGGAAAAGTCTATGAATACGACGGCAGCGGCGATGGGAGAGAAGAAATGCCAGGCGCCTGGAACGAGGACGCGACTCCATATGGCGATTGGAAACGGGGGTGGGGCATTTTCTTCGCCTATGAAGGAGGCAGTCATCGTGAAGATGGATCTGGCCGCCAAGACTTGTTCGAGTTCACGGCGAAGCGCGACGAAGATTTGCCAGACGGCATGTTAGCCGCCGCGGCGATCAAAAAACTAAGCGAACTGAAAGATCGCGAAGAGCCCTTCTTTCTCGGAATCGGGTTCATCAAACCGCATCTCCCGTTTGTAGCAACCCAACAAGATTGGGAAGCAGTCGCCCAGCGCGAGATGACCCCGCCCCAGTCGCCCAACCAACTTGACTCTACGTTTTGGCATCGCAGCGGAGAATTCTACAGGTACGATGCGCCGCATGAAAAATCGACTCCGCTCGCCACGGCCGACGCTCTCACCGTTAAACGCGGCTATTTGGCTTGCGTCCGCTACGTCGATCGTCAAATTGGCAAAGTGCTCAATGAACTTGAGCGACTTAACCTGGCCGACAATACGATCGTCGTCGTCTGGGGCGACCATGGTTGGCATCTGGGCGAATACGCGATATGGGGAAAACATGCTCCCTACGAACGGACGCTCAACAGTACGTTGATCGTCCGCGCCCCAGGCGTCACCCAGCCAGGTTCGATCAGCGACGCATTGGTCGATTCGATCGATATCTATCCTACCCTCATCGAGCTTTGCCAGCCTCGGTTCCAAAAAACCGCCCATCAACTCGATGGCGTCAGCCTACGCCCTTTGCTTACCGGTCAGGTCGAGCAAGTTCATGACGTATCGCTTAGTTACTGGCGCGGCGGCGCCACTTCAATTCGCTCTCCGACCCATCGTTTGATCGTCAAGCGGCAAGAGGGGAAACCGCCGATTCATGAATTGTACGATCTGCGCCAATCGTCCGACCCGACCGAAAACCTCGCCGCCAGCCGCCCGAAGCTAGTGGCCGAGCTATTACGGAAAAAAGACTCGCGCCAAAAAAGCGGAAAACGATAACGACGTCACTCTCGTCTAGCTGATTGAACCAAGACATTCCTCGCCGGCGCGGTACGGTTGCGGCGGCGTCAATCCGCTTTACGAGGGAGATTAGAATGCGCGTTTCAAAAATTATCATGTTGCTTGCGCTCGCCGTCGCGTGCGGCTGCTCGCCTCGCGTGGCAACCGATCATGCCGAGAAAGCACGCGTCGATTCAGGCCGTCCGCCAAGTTCTCCCACTTTAGTCGAGACGCCGCAATCAGAAGCGATCGAGGACGCAATCTACGCCCAAAATCGTCCTGCCGGTAAAGAACTTGCCAAGCGAGAGACGCAGCTAGCCGCGGTCCCCAGTGCAATGCGGCCTGAACTAGATCGTTCGAAAAAAGCGGGCTCTAAGCGTCAACTTGAATCGAAAGACTTCGACGCAAATTATTTACCTGGTCTCAATGCTTCGCAAGAAGAAATCGCCGGCCAGGGAGAAGGCCCCGGCATCGGCGGAGATAAGTTCGCGTATGTCGAACTCAACCCGTTTCATACGACGATCGACGAACCGCTTTCAACCTTTTCGATCGATGTCGATACGGCTTCGTATTCCAAGGTTCGCTCTTACTTGATCGATCACAATCAATTGCCGCCGCCAGGCGCCGTACGCATCGAAGAATTAGTCAACTATTTTACTTACGATTACCCAGGCCCCACTGACCAGCATCCCTTCGCCGCTCATGTCGAATCGGCGACGTCCCCTTGGAACTCGAACCATCGTCTGGTACGCATCGGCATTAAAGGTAAAGAGATCGAAAACGAAGATCGTCCCGCGAGCAATTTGGTCTTTTTGCTTGACGTTTCCGGCTCGATGAACGACGCCCGCAAACTGCCGCTGCTAA
>JBITAD010000203.1:0-3642 GCA_044439945.1 Blastopirellula sp. JB062 | reverse complement strand
GCGGACGATCGTTGTTGTTGTAGTTGGCGGTCATGTTCAACTGAGCGTCAAACTCCGACAAGGCTCCTTCCACGCCCAAGGTCGGATCCGACTCGACGATCGCCGGATCGTAGATTGTCGGCATGCCGTCATTGCGGGTGATCAAGCTAGTCGGAATCGCCGCGCTGGTCAGCGTGGTGCCGGGTATCACGCGGAAGACGGCGTTGCCGCCGGCAGTACGCAACACCTTGCTGTTCTTCAGCGAAATGTTGACCGCGTCTTCTAGAGACAACTCCCAAATCTGATCTTTCTCAAGCGAGAAAGGATCGGAGAGCGTGAACGGCTCAGCCGCGTTTTCGACCTCGGCCAAACTTGGCTCGTTGACGTCCGGATATTCGATCTCGGTCGCCTTATCGAGGTAGGTAGAGAGATCGTTTCTCTCGGTAAAGTAGAAAGGTTGCGTCGGATGACAACCCGTCAGTACCGAGGCGCCGATCAGAATGATCGCCCAAAACTTTACGGTGTGCCGGCTCATGGAATTCCGTTTCCTGATTGAGCCGTACTCAAGCGCTGAACGCTCTTTTCGGCTCGGGAAGGTAATCAGTACATTCGTCATGCGCAGCTTTCTTGACGAAAGCGACGTCGACTAAAGCACTGGATCCCCCCCCGGGACCGAATCGCCCGCATTCTAGGCAGGGCGGTCGTAATCCAGCATGGAAAGATATCGGCCTCCCTAACCGGCAAACTTTGAAAAATCTCTACAATCGTCAAAGTTTTCCAAGCGAATCGCTAGCGGGCGACCTCAAGCATCGCTAGCCAACGGACTCCCTTCTCACCGCATCACAGCCCAAAAGACCTTTCTTTTCGGCCGCATAGAAGCCAAGCCGAGAAAAACGCCGATCACCTGGCAGCTAGCGAAAACGACGCAATCGTTTAGAAAATACTGCGGTCTTCTTCGTAGTCGCGGGCACAACCCAATCCGCCTATTCCGTGCATCTAACGCAAACTAAAGATACATGCCGACGAAGCCGCCTGACTCGTCGCTTTCGGCCTGGATCTTCTGAATTCTTTTTTTGGCGGCCGTCAAATCGCCCGCCGCAATGTAGCGATCAAAATCGACTAGCACGCTGCGCGATACGGTCGAAGCGAACCATTCGACGATCGGCTCCGACAACCAAGAGCATGTCTCGCGTGACAAAGAAACGTTCAGATCAGCTTGCCGCGTTTTGGTGTCGTCTTCGTTGGTCAGGACCGTGCCCTCAAACTTAAATTCGAGCATTCCGTCGGTCTCATGGTTCAACAAATGGTACACGCATTTCGCGTTGTAGAGATAAAACGAGTTCAACGTTCCATGCGTATCGATCGCATGCTTCAAGTTCATGCAGTGTTGTTGATACTTGGGCGACGCATCGATCGGAATATCAAGTCTTCCGATCGATCGTAACGGCAAACAATCAAATTCGATCTCAACCCAGCGTTGCATAACGATGCTCTTCGAATAACAGGTTCCGCCTAGCGTTTATCCGGAACTTATTTTACCGAATTCGCGGTGCTAGCGAGATCCTGCTTGCCAGATTTCTTCGGCGGCATAATCCAGCCCAAAGAGGCCCAACCGTCTTCGACGACTAATTGGTCTAGTTGCATCGGTCCGGCGCCTTGCCAGCGTCCCTTCAACTTAAGGCCTTCGCCGACGATTTCAGGCTCGAATAGGGCACTAAACTTTTTGGTGAGAAAGGTTTTAAGGGTAATCACGCGAATTCCTTGGCGCTCTTGGCTTAAAAATTCGACCGAAACGTCGCCTTGTCGGGTCAAATGCGCGCCATTTTCGCCCTGCTTAATGGAATAGACCGCACGAATCCGGGCCGGGTCATTAAATTCGCCGTCGCCTCGCGTAAACTGAACTCCGCGAATCGCGATCTCCACCTGATCCTTTCCGAAACGAATTTCTATCGGACGCTGATAGTCGAAAGTGATCGACCAAGGGTCTTTCTCAGGCGTAATCTGCAACTCTTCCGGAATCTCCGTTCCTCGCTCTTTTAACAATTCGACCAGTTTTACGTCGGTTAGCTTGACGCCTCCTAGCAAAACTTCCGCCATATTGGTCGGCAATGACTCATGCATTCGCACGGCGATATCAAGCGGTATCGTCGCAGGCGCCGGAGGCGGGGTCGGCGCCGCAAGTTGAAAGCGATTCGCCTTTTGCATCACGACGTTGAGCCAATCGTTCGTTGACGAAATTTGAAATACTTCCGGAAATTCGTCGCGACTGTCTAACGGTTGACGCACTTCTTTGCGTAGCCGCGCATTGGCGTCTCGCAACAGATCGACCGTTTCCGCGTCCAGCCGGCGTGCGACCCGCTGTTCGGCACGACGCGAGGCGATCGCCTCGGCTTGTGATTTCTGTTGATATGCCTTATTCGTTGCGATGTTTTGCACGAGCCGCATATTCGCCTGAATCGAATTCAGGGTCGAATTGGTTCGGCAATTCGCGGTTGCGGCGAAATCTTGCACCCCTTCTGGGTCGACCAAAAAAGTTTTCTTACCCAACACCGACGTAACCCCGCTCGAGTAAATCGTGGCCGGGCCGTTGTAGCCGACATTGTTGGTTGTTGTGACCGCATCCAAGATCAACTGCAATTGAGCCGCATCATCGTTCGGTACCAAATCGATACGAACTTCTCCGACCGTCCTGCCCATTCCATGAATATCGGTGCCAAGAATGTTGTCGCGTACCGGCGCAACGTCATTCACTTGGCGGCGTATGCCGTAGCCGATAAATCGCTCTGAGACGTTAAGGTAGAGATTGGGATGGTTCAACGATCGACGCGTACGAGCGATCAAGCTCGGAATTTGTCCCCCTTGCGCCATCCACCCAAGCTGTGCCCCGATCACGGCGGCGCCGTCAGCGGTCGGTTGCTCATCGTATTTCTTCAGGTTCTCGGCAAGCAGGCCCAGTTGCTTGTCGTACATCGCTTCGTATTGCTCGGTCGTAGCGAAGAACTGCATGTCGATATAGCGACGCAGCGCGCGACGAACTTCCGCAAATTGACGCTTCTCAAGTCCCTTTGCGCCAGAATGAAACCGTTGATACGAGCGTTCAAGAATCGAAAGATCGGGCGAGTCGGCCGCAAGCTGTTCGGTTAGCTCCTTCCAACGCAGATACTTTTTCCATCCCTGCTCGGTCCCCTTCGCTCCACGTTGCAAATAGGCGTCTAACGTCTTAACCGCCCCCTCAAGTTGCGTTTTTGCAGTAGCCGCTTGTGCTGGGTCGACCGGTTGAAATTCATCTTGCGCTTGGGCGATTTCGTCCGCCAATGCGACGTTATCGAATCCAATTTCCTGAATCCAACTGGCAATTTTTGTACGAACTGACTCGAATTGCGGTAAATCCAGCCCAATCTCATCCCGTTCGTATTGAGTGAGAATTTTTTCTAGCTCAGCCGCCGAGGCTTCGTCTCCCAATTCGATCTGCGTTTCTAGCGCATCACTGCGAAGAAACTTGCGCCAGCGGTCGGCGTTTTCGCCGTCTCCCAACCAGTCATTCAACGCTTGGTGGGCATTTGCGACTTGCTTTGGGACAGAATCATCCCCCAAAGCCGAACCTTCTGGACAATAACTAGCCGCTACCGCCAAAGGCACTACGATCCAATGACGAAATCTTGC
>JBITAD010000202.1:0-3646 GCA_044439945.1 Blastopirellula sp. JB062 | reverse complement strand
CTCGCACTACACGGGCGTGCTGACGCTCAAGCAGATCCCGGCGAGCGAGATCGAAGAGAAGCCGCTCGACGCGTTGAGCGAGCTATAGCCGTCGGAATTAATCTGGCGATCGGCTCGCAGCGCGGCGCGAATAAAGTCGTTCGACTTGCGCGTTCCGCTGTAGCCGTGGCCGTTCGCCTTCAGAATGACCAGGTCCATCAGGGCGTGCAGCGAGCAGTAGCGATGCGCGACCGACGTCGCCTTGTCCATGTCTTCGGCGCTGATGTCGCGGGCCAGGATCGCTTCGGGAACCTTGCCGAACGATTGAGCGAACGAAGCGACCAGCGTGCCAGGCGTCGGGACGTTCGCCCCGCCGGCGCCGGCATGAATGGCGAACTCGCCGCCGTTGGCGCGTCCCTTGCGCATCACTTCCAGCTCGGCTCGATCGGCCGACCAGCCGGCGCGGATCGCTTCGGCTTCGATCTTGGTCGCTTCGTCGGCGGCCAGATTGCCGCCGGCGACGATCGTCCGGATCTTGTTTACCCGTTCGACGTCGGCCGCTTGCTGCGTCCGGAACTCGGCCAGCAGGTTTTGGACGTTCGGCAGGGCCGAGCCGTCGGCCGCAGCGTTGACGGTTCCGCCGCTGGTTGATCCGTCGCCGGTCTGCTCGCCGCTTTCACTGCCTTGTTCCGCTTCCCACATCGCGTGCAAACTTTCTTTGGTTCCATCGGTCAGCGTGGCGACGTCGAAACCTTTCGCAGTGAGCCATTGATCAAAAGGCATGTCTTGTTTCCCTTCCTTGGATTGCCCGGTGTGGGCGACTACGGCGCTAGTCCGGTCGTCGCCGGCGAGCGTGACAAACGAGATCTCCATGAGTTCCGCGTCGGCGACGACCCACAGCGGACCTTTGAACGTGCGGCCGTTGACTTTGGCCGTCTCCCCTTCGGCGACGAACGTGCGCTGGGAATAGGGGGCGCCGATCGACGCCCGCCAGGGAAAGCCGTTAGCGCTCGATCCCTTCACCTGGTCGACCCACTCGTTGACGGCCGACAAGAGTCCTTGCGCCGTGATCCGATTCGCGCTGATGACGATGTCGCCGGCGGCGGCGTGGCCAAGCGGCTTGTCGGGATCGTGGCTAAGAAAGATCGGCCGCGATCCGGCGGCGACCTTGGTCCGCGACAGGTCGAGAACGACCGGGATCGAGAAGCCGCTGGGGCGCATCAGGCCGCCGGTATAAGCAATCATTTTGAACCGCTTCGGCTTCGTCGGATCGGCTTCGCCGTCGCCGGCGGCCGCGTCGAGCACTTCGACCGCTTGATCCGCTTCCAGCCAGAGCATTTGCGGGGCGTCGGTTTCGACGAAGGCCGAGCCGGCTTTGATCGGGTCGGTCAGCGCGTGCGGCGCTTCGTTGAACTCGGCGCCCGCGACCAGCTTCGACGGGATCCCCAGCGTCGCGGCGACTTGGTGCAAGAGTTTACGGCGATAGGTTTCGTACTTACTCGGCATGGGCCGGTTCCTCTTCTTCTTCGGTTTCATCGCTGCGCGTTGTCGCCGGTTGCAGCGGGTTCTCGCCCGGCAGCGGTAAGAAATGTTGGCGGCGGTTGGCGTACTGGCGGCCGAGCGACGCGTAGTGTTCTTCGGGGTCGCGGTCGTTCTCGTAGCAGTACTGTTCGTCCGACAACAAACCCGCGTTCCACAGCGCGATATCGGCTTGGGCTTGCTTGAGCGGGTCGATATGACGGAAACGTGGCCACCGCCAGGTGTGCGACATAAGAGCGATCGGTCCCATGTCGTCAGGCAGAACGCCGGGGATCAGCGCGGCTTCTTCCAGCCACCACGCGAAGATCTTGTCGAGTACCAATAACTCGAAGTCTTGGCGGGCGACGTCGATCGCCTCGAAGTAAGTCTGGTGATCGAGACGGCCGCTCGAATAGTTGTAGCCGCTGCTATTGCCGGCCGCCTTGTTGAACGGCATGTTCAGACAGCGGGCGATCTCGTTCAAAATCGCATTGCGGAACATCTCGAACGTCGTTGTCGGTTGCTCCGCTTTGATTTGCTCGAGCTTCCAGCCGGCGGGAAGGGTCAGCATTGCGCGGTGCTCGAAGTCGATTACGTCCATCGGGTCGACTTCTTCGTCCGGATCTAATGCCGGCGCGTCGGAATACATGACGCCGCCGGGGCTCGCCGCGGTTTCCGCCGCGCCCATCACGGCGACCGAGTACCGCCGCAGATCGGCGAACAAGGGCAGCGCCGGCGTGACCCAGGGGATCCCGCGGGCTTGGTCAGGTCGATCTTCGCGAAAGTAGTGAATGACGTCGTCGACGTCGAAGCCGCGGGGACGAATGTCGAAGCCGCCGCGGCCGTCGCCGGGGTGTTGCGTCGTGAAGTAGTACTCGACCGGGTTGCCGTCGTCGTCGAGCCGCACGCCGTCGACGTGGCGGGGGTCGTTGGTGGCGATCGTCGGCGAGCTGCAATAGTCCGCCTCGAGAACTCGCACGTCGAGTTTGACCTCGTGCCGCTGGCGCATGTTGGTCGTCTTCACGCCGAAGACTTCGCCGTCGACCGGCGTCGACGTCGCCATGCTCCGCAGCTTGCGGGCCAAGCCGACCGAGCGGCACCAGGACCGAAACGATCGTTCGACATGCTGGTTCGCATCCTTGCGGCCGGTCGCTACGTTGACTTGCGGCGTCGGTCCGCGGCCGATCAGGTCGTTGGCCAGCGTGAGAATGATTCCCTTCGCGAAAGAATTGTTCTCGATACATTCGTAGCGGGCGCGCGATCGCAGCCGGCGACGAACTTCGGGGCTCGCCGCGGCCGCGGGCGATAGTCCGTCGGCGTTGGCCCAGTGCCGTTGGTTGTGGACGGTCGTTTGGGCCGCGTCGTAACGCGCTTTGAGCATACGCGCTTGCTGGCGCAGCGCCGTGATCTTGGCCGATTGGTCGGCTTGCGGCTTGAAAAGCGCGCGGTAGATGTCCCCTAGCTTGCCCATCGGCTCGAGATCTTCGCCAGCGTGGCGGCAGAGGGCCGCTCGTAATCAGAAGGTATGCCGGGTGATCGGCGGGGCGACGGCGTTAGACCGTGCCAGGCGGCCGCAGCTTGGAAATCACGAGACCGCGGCGGCGACCTTTGGCCGCTTTCTTCGACGCCAGGTAGCGATCGGCTTCGATCAGATCTTTGATCGATCGAGCGTCCGCCGAAATTCCGTCAACGGTGACGCGCTGCGGATCGGCGGCGGCTTGCTTGATCGTGTCGCTTAGATCTTCTTCGGCCATTGGTTCGCCTGGTCGTTTGCGGTTGGTCGCTTCGCTTCGTGCGTGGCGATTCTGCGCAGGCCAGGCGGGCGATCACAAGCGCGAAATAGACCGCCCCGATCACTTCGCCGCGGTTCGTTCCAGATCTGGAATTGTTCGATGTTTCCTACTGGTCGACGACTCTTCTTCTGATCCCGATGGCGTTTTGACTCGTGAATCATGATGAGTATGATTAATTACATGATAGGTCGACCAGCAAAGAGGCCAGAAGATCGTTGAGGGGTTGAAATGACCTTGCCACTCACGTGAGCCGAGAAAGAACTAATCAAGAAAGCCGCGATTTTCGTCGATAAGAAACCCGTTACGTGGGCTCGCGACGTCTTAATCAACACCGCTACGAAATTTTGAAAGACAAG
>JBITAD010000201.1:0-3647 GCA_044439945.1 Blastopirellula sp. JB062 | reverse complement strand
TATCAGCGCACCTTAAGTCGCATTCGCACTGCCGAAAGACACGACGTTGACGGCTTGGTGATTTTGACCCCGTACCTGATGAAATTTACCGAGCAAGAACTGCTCAGTTATTACTTACGGCTTGCCGACGCGGCCAACAAGCCTCTGTTCCTATATGACTTGCCGGTTCTAACAGGCACCGCGCTATCGATGGAGTTGATCGAGCAAGTTACGTCGCATCCAAACGTTCACGGTTTAAAATGTACGCGTGACTGGGAATGGACCACTCAGCTATGGAGCCGTTTCGGCAATCGAACGCGGGTCGTTCCAGCTCAGCCGGAAAGGGTCGCTGATCTTATCCGTCTGCAAGTTCCTGATAATCTGGACGGATTGTTCGCCATCTTTCCGAATCAAAGTCGCGCGTTGGCCGACGCCGCCGACCGCGGACATTGGGAAGAAGCGGCGCGTTTGCAAGCCGACATCACAAGCTTTTTGGACATCGCACGCGAGAAAAGTTTATTTGGCGCCGTCACTTGCATCTTAAACTCGCTGGGCGTGCCTGGGCTGATGGCGCCTGAACCTTATTATCAGCTTTCGCGCGAAGAGCAAGACGATCTGTTGAATCGCGACGCGATTCGTCGTTTGATCGAAAACGAGTTAAAACTAGCGGTCGCGCAATCGAACTAGACCGGAGGCCATCGTTGAAAATTCTTCGATCGATCTTCGTCGTCGGCATTAGCATTTTGTCGCTCAGCCAAGCGGCGCAATATGCCTATGGGCAGGAGCAGGCAACTGCCGCCACGCTCACCGCCCCTAGCTTCGGCTGGGTTAACTGGGGCGTGCTGATTGGTTATTTAGCGGCAATGGTAGGCATCGGCGGATACTTTTCGCGACGCGAATCGACAAGCGAAGATTTCTTTTTAGCCGGAGGACGAATTCCTTGGTGGGCGGCCGGGCTTTCAATCTACGGCACGCAACTCTCAGCGATCACCTTCATGGCGATACCTGCGATTGCTTTCGCCCCGCAAGGGAACTGGACGAAGATCGTCGGCGGCTGGACGACTCTGCTCCTGGCGCCGATTATCGTTTATTTTTATCTGCCGCTCTTTCGTCGGCTTAAAGTGCAAACGGCCTATGAATATCTTGAGCGACGGTTTCACCTCTCAGTTCGCTTGATCGCCAGCCTTATCTTTATCACATTTCAAATTGGTCGCATGGGCGTAGTCTTACTGCTTCCTGCGGTTGCGATTGCGGCGGCTACCGGCAGCAACGTCTTGACGGCCGTCATCGTCATGGGCGTATTGGCGACGACCTACACCGTGCTCGGCGGCATCGAGGCCGTCATTTGGACCGACGTCGTCCAGGTACTTGTTCTGGTCGGGGGCGCAGCGGTTTGCTTATGCGTTGCAATGTTTCAGATCGGCGGCCCAGTTCAGTTGATTCAAATGGCCAGCGCGGCCGACAAATTGACTGTTTTCGATTGGTCAAGCTCGCCTAGCGAACCGTCGACTTGGGTTTTGTTCGTCGGCTTTTTCTTTATCAACCTTATCGCCTATACGACCGATCAAACCGTCGTTCAGCGTTATTTGACGACGCCTGACGAACGAGCGGCCGCTCGCAGCGTTTGGTTGAACGGTCTGATGACGATTCCAACCGGGCTATTGTTTCTTCTGCTCGGCACGGCTCTCTGGAGCTTTTACGAGTCGAACCCGGAACTGGCGACTCCCGCCAACGTCGATCAAATTGTTCCTTGGTTCGTGATGCGTCAACTTCCCGCAGGCATTGCCGGCCTAGTCATTGCCGGCATTTTCGCTGCCGCCATGAGTTCGCTTGACTCTAGCATGAATTCGATTGCCTCGGCGGCGGTCAACGATTTTTGGATACGCCTGACAGGGCCGACTAAACCGGAGCTTGAAATTCGACTCGCTCGTTTTTTGACCTTATTGATCGGCGCCGTCGGGACCGCGATGGCGTTAGTCATGGCGGTTTCGGACATCGCATCATTGTTTGACTATTTCAACTTAATGCTGGGAATGCTCGGCGGAGGTCTTTCGGGCATCTTTATTTTGGCTGTCTTCACGACGCGTGCGAACTGGATCGGCGCGATTTTCGGACTGATCGCTGGCGCAATCGCAACCGCGATCGTCCAGTTCGACTCGTCGGTTCACGTCTATCTGGCCGGCGCAGCCGGTACGCTAACCTGCGTCACAATCGGTTATGTCGCCAGCCGGGTCACTCCCGCCAGTCAGATCGATCTGCAAGGTTTGACGATCCATACGCAGATTAACAGGAGCGATCCCCAAGGCGACGCGAACGTTGCGACTCCTATTCCCTCTGACTCCAAGCTGGATTCTTCGCTCAGATGAATCTCACTAGCATCGAAATCGCCGGCGCTATTCATGGACCGCACCTGCTGATTTTGGCAGGCGTGCATGGCGACGAATACGAACCGATCGCGGCCGTTCGGCGCTTGGCCGAACAAATCGATTCCCGTCAGTTGCGCGGTATCGTAACCCTTGTGCCAATCGCGAATCAAGCGGCGTTCGCTCAGCGAACGCGACACGGATCGGATCAATTGGATCTCGCACGCACGTTTCCTGGTTTTCGTTATGGAAAACCGACCGAGCAAATCGCACATGCCCTGACGGAACTGATTGAAGAGGCCGACTTTTTAATCGACTTGCATACCGGCGGCTTGGCGATGGAGCTATCGCCTTTAGTCGGCTATATGCTGGTACCTGACGAACAAACGCTCGAAACCCAACGCCGCATGGCAAACGCTTTCGGCTTACCCATCATTTGGGGAACCTCAGCGCGTTTAGAAGGTCGTTCGCTATCAGCCGCGCGCGATGCGAGCGTACCGGCGATTTACGCCGAATGGGGCGGCGGCGGCGCTTGCAGCACGGTCGGAGTCGCCGCCTATGTACGGGGTTGCATGCAAGTCATGGGCGAACTCGAAATGTTAAATGACATTCCCGCCGCGACGAATATCGAGCGCCACATCGTTGAAGATGATCGTGAATCTAGCGGGCATTTGCAGCTTAACTACCCTGCCCCGCACGCCGGCTTCTACGAACCGACCGCCGCATTAGACGCGAACATCGTACCGGGAGACGAGCTGGGACGACTTTATGATCTGCACTCGCTCGAACCGACGTTGATTTGCTCAACGCAACGCGGTCGGTTGATCACTCGCCGTACTTTGCCGGCAGTCGAACCGGGCGATTGCCTAGCGGTCATCTTAGAAGCCCCTTCCGCTGAAGGAACCGTACATGGATAGTCGTCCCGTCGCAATCATAACTGGTGCGTCGCAAGGATTAGGCGAAGCGACCGCGCAAGAATACGCCCGACGCGGGCATGACTGCGTATTGATCGCACGCAACGAATCGCGATTACAAAAGCTGGCGACCGAATTGGAAGCTTACGGCGCCGCATCGATCGTCTGCGCAGGCGATCTAAGCAATCTTGATTTCGCTCGCTCGGCCGTCGAACTAAGCTTGCATGAATTTGGACGGATCGACGTGTTGGTTAACAACGCGGCATGGCGCGAGCTGGGATCGATGCGAACGCTGGAGCCGGAACAATGGGACAAGACGCTCCGCATTTGTCTGACCGCTCCCGCTTTTCTCGCCAAATGGTGCGCGGCGGCGATGGAAAAATCACAACGC
>JBITAD010000200.1:0-3649 GCA_044439945.1 Blastopirellula sp. JB062 | reverse complement strand
ATGACGCACTGTGCCGCAGTCGTCCGCCGCAACTGGAAGGCAAGACGCACCAAGCGTCTTGCTTTAAAGTCGAAGCCAGTGCGTGACAGCGCTCGCGAGCCCTGGCTTAGCTTCGGGTCGTAATCGGCGGCGAATCGATCGTTCCGGCGCTATCGTCGCGCCGCAAGATCGATGACCCCCCGCCTGCTCGTCGGATTTGTAAATAGAACTCGACGATCTCGTGGATCTCATCGACCTGCTTCGGCCCAGAGATATAAACGTTGTTCAGTTCGGCGGCGGCCGAAGCGTCGGCAAGAAGATAAACGACCACTCCTTTACGCTGCTTCTGACAGCTCTCGACGCTGCGCCATTGTATACGACGCAGGCCCCAAAAATTCTTTTGCACGATTCCCCGCGGCCCAATCTCAAACATCGCCGGAAGCCACATGCGCCATGAGGTAAGTAGCAATAATAGCGTGCAAAGCGCACCGAGAGGCCAACTGTTCGACGCATAATTCGCGATCGCGCCGACGGCGACGAACGCCGCGGCCATCGCGCCGGTTTCCCATGGCGACTGCACAAGCGGCCAATGCCGCACTAGCAGCTCCGGTTGACGCGTTTCGTTTTGCCGACTGGACGGACTCATACGCTCATTCTAGTTTGAAACGGTCGCTTTGCCGCAGGCATTCTTACGACTCGGAGTCGGCATAGGACCTCGAGGTTCGCATCGCCCCCAAAACCATCCAAGCCGTTACCCAATAAAGCAGCGTGCTCACCAACAAAACGAAAGCCGACAAAACGTAAAAATGATCTCGAAGTAGGACAAACGTAGGAGGCTCGGCACTTTTTGGGGTCGTCCGCGCCACGGGACCTTTTCCCTCTTCAATCTCTTGTTGAACGTGATGCCGGAAGTCGCTCCATTGCTCACGACTAGCTGCCGTATCAAATTCGACAAGCGCCCAATCTCGCGCCGACCCCATAGCCGCAATCGCCGCCGCGAGCACCAGACAATATCCTCCGATCAATACCGCAATACGCATTTTCCGTGATCTATTTACGCTGCTCCGTCGCATCTGCAGTCTGAAGCAAGTCGAGCGCTCCGGCGATCATGACTCGCAACCCAGTTTCTAACGTCGGCTCAATATCAGGATAATATTGCGGCGAATGAAGCGAAGGGGGCGTCTGCCCTAATTCAGCATAACGATCTAATCGTTTTTTCTCGACCGACCCAAGTTGAAACATCAAAATTGGAACGCCGGCTAAACCATAACGACCAAAATCTTCTCCCCCCATCGATGGCTCGCTCAAAACGATCCGCTCGCCGCCGATCGTATCACGAAAAACCTGGACCATTCGGTTCGCTAATTCTTCGTCGTTAAATAAGCTGGGGGTTCCTTCCGAGTAGCGTATCGTCGGTTCCGGAGCGCCATAAGCTTGGGCGATCGCATTGGCACGGCGGATAATCGCTGCTCGCAATTGCTTGCGAACTTTCTCTCCATAACTGCGGACGGTTAACTTCAAATGACAACGGTTGCCAATAACGTTGTGTTTGGCGCCGCCTTGTATGGCTCCTACGGTGACAACCGCTGGATCAACCGGCTTAATTTCGCGACTGACGATCGTCTGTAACGACATCACCAACTCGGCCGCTTGCACGATAGGGTCAATTGTCGCATGCGGATAGGCGCCGTGTCCGCCTCGTCCATGAACCGTGATATCGACGCTATCGACGTTCGCCATGGCGTACCCTGCGCGATATCCGATTTCGCCGGCCGCCAAAGTCGGCGATACATGCAACGCCAAGGCGTAATCTGGCTTGGGAAAACGTTCAAAAAGCCCTGCTTCTAACATCGCTTTCGCGCCAGCCCCTTTTTCCTCGGCCGGTTGGCAAATCAAGACTAGCGTTCCTTGCCACTGATCGCGATGCGTCGCCAAATATCGAGCGACGCCGATCAAGTTCGTCATATGAACGTCGTGGCCGCAAGCATGCATGACTCCAGAAGCGACTCCCTCGGGCGTAACCGTCTCTTCCCTCGACGCATAAACCAACTCCGTCGCCTCGGTCACCGGCAAGCCGTCCATATCGGCACGCAACATCAGGGTTGGACCGATACCATTTTTTAAAACCGCGACTACTCCATACCCGCCAATATTCGTCGTAACCTCATACCCCGCTTCTTCTAACATCGCGGCCAGCTTCTTCGAGGTCTTCGCCTCTTCGTGCGAAACCTCAGGATGCGAATGCAGATTTTTGTAGATTTCGACCAGTGCGGAGAGCTCGGCGTCGACCCAAGCTTTCACCTGGTCCTGTTCACTTTGCGCAGTCGCCGCAAACGAGACCGCCAAGCCTAAGGCAGCTAGACAAGCTGGGAAAATTTGTCGCTTTATCACGTTTTTTCGTCTCCGGAAAAAAATTCGTCGAAAATTTCCCAAATGCTCTTGCAACAATTATAACTGCTTTGCTAACTTAATGAGGTCATCTGACGGTCTACATTTCATAAAGAGCGAGCCGACGTCATCCCACGGCTCGCTCATTTTTTTTCTTGGCCTCCGCTGCGGCTAACGCCATGTTCCCGCAAGCAGCAGACTTCTTAACTGGGGCATCAACGTTCGGGCCGCTCTGGCTCGGTGACTGAGCACCGATTTCACCTCGGGGCCCATTTCACCGAAAGTCCGCCGATACTCGATAATTTCAAAGAGCGGATCGTAGCCAAACCCGCCTGATCCACGTTCTTCTTTTACGATGCGCCCTCCACACACTCCGTCGCTACCCGCACAAATCTGACCGTCAGGCGACGCAAGCCGCATACAGCAAACGTAGTGCGCCCCCCGTTTCGAGTCAGGAACGTTCGTCAACTTTTCAATCAGCAGTCGATTATTCGACAAATCGGTCGCTTTGGGACCGGAGAATCGCGCGGAATAAACGCCTGGAGCTCCGCCGAGGGCATCGACGCATAGCCCGCTATCCTCAGCCAATACCCACAAGCCGAGATGCTTGGCCTGCTCGATCGCTTTTTTTTCAGCGTTCCCCACAAAGGAGTCCGCGTCTTCTTCGACTTCAATCGCGTTTGGGGTTTGCGCCAAGGTTTGCAATTCGATTCCTAAGGGGGCAAGCAGCTTCGCCATTTCCTCCCCTTTTTTGACGTTATGCGTGCCGAGGGTTAATCGACGTTTTTCAGACATTGGCTCCTCTTTCAAAATACCGCCAGACCGAGATCCCAATGTACCAAGCCGGCCGCGGCGACGATTCGATGACGCTGAAAAAAGAAAGACTTCTCACTTTTCAGCGAGAAGTCTTGTGAATTTGCTGCAGCGAGAGAATCAGATCGGGTTACTGAGTGAAAAAGTTCCACTTCGCATATTCGCCGCCGACGCTTCGTCTCGGCACGGTCACAGGAACCGGCTGCACGTCGAACGGGACGCCGTCGATCGTCTTTGGCACGAAACCGACCGTTCCCGGCTCTGGCGTCGCCCGAAAGTCGTTGATAATGCGATTGATTTGCGGGTTAATTTCTAGCTTGCCGTTGCCCAGTTCGGTACCGACCGAATCAAAAGAGCCGACTGTCACCATGCTTTCGGAACGATCATGAAAAACGTACGCAGGCACGCCTTGCTTGCGTAATTTGGCGGTCAATCGCTCCGCTTTTTCCGCCGCGATCGCCAAGCGGCT
>JBITAD010000199.1:0-3660 GCA_044439945.1 Blastopirellula sp. JB062 | reverse complement strand
GTACGAAATATTCGGCATGGTCACGCGGAGTTAGCGTCGGCGTATCTTCGATTTCCGGGTCATTCCCGGGGTCGTCATCTGTCAAACTATTCTCGGCGGCTGGAAATGGGGGCGATTTTGCATAGACCAGTTGCTTCGCCTCGTAGAATCGTAGCGGAATTGTCTGACACCGTCATTCCGCCCTGAGAAGAGAAATGGCCGCGTTCACCAATGATTCTTCCCCCCTGGTCGGCGGTTTGCCCTCTCTCTAGTTGACCAAGCGGTTCCTACCGCCGTAACATGGGAAGTTTGCGTGTTGGTTCTCTGACTTGATATAGCGGAGCGAATCCGGTGCCAGGTACATGCGTCATCGGCTTGCAGTGGGGCGACGAAGCGAAAGGAAAGCTCGTCGATTTGTTGACGAAGCGACACGATGTGGTCGCTCGGTTTTTGGGGGGCGCAAATGCCGGCCATACCGTCGTCGACGGAGAAAATACCTATAAACTGCACCATATTCCCAGCGGAATTTTGAGCCTCGACGTCGCCAACGTCGTGACGGCCGGCGTGGTGATTAATCCGCCGATTCTGCTCCAAGAAATCGACGGTCTGAAGGCGCGCGGCGTGCCGGTCAACAATTTGTTGCTCAGCGATCGCGCGCACATCATTTTCCCTTGGCACATGGCCGAAGATCGTGCGATGAACCAGGGGACAGCCGACGGTGAGAACATCGGTACGACAATGCGCGGAATCGGCCCTTGTTATCGAGACAAGGTCGGGCGTACGCATGCCATTCGATTGGGCGATTTGGTCCGTCCTGGATTACAGGAAAAAATCGCTCTGATTACGGCAGCCAAAAACCGAACGATCGCCAGCATGTATGACGGCGGCGCGTTCACGCCGCTTGACGCCGACGCAATCTATGCCGAATACGCCGGATATGCCGATCGCTTGCGCGAGTACGTAACCGACTCGACCGCCTATTTGCTCGACGCGGCTGACGACGACAAACGCATATTATTTGAAGGCGCGCAAGGCGCCTTGTTGGATGTCGATCACGGCACCTATCCCTTTGTGACCAGCAGTAATAGCTCGGGCGTTGGCGCTTCGGCAGGCTCAGGCGTACCGGCGAAGCTGATCTCGCAAGTGATCGGCGTCGTCAAATCTTATAGCACGCGCGTCGGCGGCGGACCGTTTCCGACGGAACAACTGAACGAATTGGGCGAAAAAATTCGGGTTCGCGGCAACGAGTTCGGTACGACGACCGGACGCCCGCGAAGGTGCGGTTGGTTTGATGCGGTTGCGGTTCGATATACGGCTAGAATCAGCGGTATCGATACGCTGGCCTTGATGATGCTAGACGTCTTGTCGACTCTGGACGAAGTGAAAATTTGCGTCGCTTACGAATTGAACGGCAAGCGCTTGACCCACTTCCCGAGTCATGTCGACGATCTTCGCCGGGTAAAGCCGATTTATGAAACTTTGCCTGGTTGGGCGGAAGAGATCACCGGCGCGCGTCGTTTGGAGGATTTGCCGGCGAACGCGCTTGCCTATATCGAGCGAATTTCCGAATTGGTCGGCTGCCAGGTCGGCGTCGTTTCAGTGGGGCCTGATCGAAAGCAAACCATCTTTACGGCGCAGATGGCCGAATTGGCCGGCGTCGCCACCTAAATCACCGCTCGCATGGCGCGGCAGCAAGTCGTTACAATATCGTAAAACGAAGCGAATTCCCCTGGTTTTCGCTGGCATACTCATTCAATTTCTCGATTGGATCGCGCCTGCCGCTTGCCATGACTTCCGAATCGTCGAGCCAATCCGTGCAATCTGACTTAGGCGTTCCGACTGAACGTCTACCGCGTCATATTGCCGTGATCATGGATGGAAATGGGCGTTGGGCGCAGCGACAAGGCTTGCCAAGGGTCGAAGGGCATCGCCGTGGAGTCACGTCGGTGCGGCGCACGACCGAAGAGTGCGCGCGACTGGGAATTGAGCAATTAACTCTCTACTGCTTGTCGAGCGAAAACTGGAAGCGACCGCAGTATGAGCTCGATTTTCTGATGCATCTGCTCGAACAGTACATGATCGAAGAACGCAGCACGATCATGGCGAACAATATTCGCGTACGAATTATCGGGCGTCGCGACGGCATCCCCGAGCAAGTCCAGCTTGAAATGGATCGGACGATTGAGCTTAGCGCTGCCAACACGGGGACGACGCTCTGTTTAGCGATCAATTACGGCGGCCGGGGCGAAATGGTCGACGCGGTGCGCAAGATGGCCGTCGCTGCGGTAAAAGGCGATTTGCCCCCAGAAAAGATTACCGAAGACGACATCGCCAGCCATTTGTACACGGCTGGGATGCCCGATCCCGATCTCTTGATTCGTACCGCGGGCGAGATGCGGATTAGTAATTTTCTTTTATGGCAAATCAGCTACGCCGAACTTTGGGTGACGCAGCATTGCTGGCCTGAGTTTGGCGAAGAAAATTTGCACCAAGCGATCCGCGATTTCGCTGGACGCGATCGGCGGTTCGGCGGTCTGAACGCCGACGCGACGGAAGGAGCGAGCTAGCCTGTGCTGAGATGGCGATTGATCGGCGCGGCGGCGATTATTATTCCGGTCGTCTTGCTTTGCTGGCTCGACTATAGCTGGAACTTCGACCGCCCCGGCGTCTGGCTATTGCCGTTAGCCTTGTTAATTGCGGTTGCGGCTTCGGAAGAAGTACTCGCGCTGCTGCGCGCAAAGCAGTTGCGCCCTGCGGGTTGGGCTTGTCATGTGGGGACGCTGCTTGTGATGGGCGGCGCCGGCTTATCGATCTTCTGGCCTTTCGATTCCGCACCCGTCCCTGGCGAGCCGTCAGAGCGAATTTTGTTTGCGTTTGCGGCCGGTATGGTGCTTTCGATGATTAGCGAGATGCGTCGCTACGAAAAGCCGGGCTGGGCGATCGTACATGTAGGGCTGACGATTTTTACGATCGCTTACATCGGCGGTTTGATGAGCTTTATCGTGCGCCTACGTTTGGTGCATAACGACCTGCCCGACGGGAACGCGTGGGGAATGATCGCGCTGCTTTCAATGATCGTCGTTACGAAAACGTCGGACGCAGGCGCCTACTTTACGGGCCGTTTTTTAGGCAAAACGAAACTTGCGCCAAATTTAAGCCCTGGCAAAACGGTGGAGGGCGCCCTCGGCGGACTTGCCGCATCCGTGCTGGGAGCCTGGATCGTTTTCGCCGCGGTCGCTCCGCAATTGACGACCAGCGAACCTCCGGCCTTTTGGCGACTCTGTCTCTATGCCGTTTGCGTTGCGATTGCCGGAATGATCGGCGATTTGGCCGAATCGCTCTTCAAGCGTGACATGGAAAGCAAAGACTCCAGCACTTGGCTCGTCGGTTTGGGGGGAGTGCTCGACGTACTCGATTCGATGCTGGTTGCAGCGCCGGTCGCTTTATTCTTTTGGGAAATCGGCTTAATTGGACCGCGATAACCAAATTTCAGCCCGATTAATTCGGTCTGAAGGAATGTAAAGTGCTGTATTGAAACAAGTTAGTGCGATTTCTGCGGAATTCCGATTTCGTAAGTCGCGAGATTGTCTATATTTTTAATGGTGTTGGAAACATTCCTCCTGCGACGGCCTCAAGGGGCGGCGCCCTCTGCATGTACGAAGCGACTATCCGATTTCTCGA
>JBITAD010000198.1:0-3665 GCA_044439945.1 Blastopirellula sp. JB062 | reverse complement strand
TAATATCGTCTAGCGACAACGACTAACGCCCAACCCGGTCGGTTCAGCGGGCGGCGAATTGCCTAGCCGCTGCGCGACATTTTCGCTCACCAATCGCGTCGCTCGCGGGCGTCTTCTTTCGCGCCCGCTTGTCCTCCCCCTCATCTTGTCGCAGCCCGCTCGCCAAGCGACGTAGATGCATGCGCGCTAGGGGCCGAGATAGGGCGTTTGGGTGCGCGTCGTGCTGCCGAAGCGCATTGCCGCCGTTTTTTCGAGAAGGCGAAATCGTACTAAATTAGCATATGCGTATTGACGAATATGGATTACAAGCAGTGTTCGTCGTCGCGTCGATCAACGCGTCACGGCGAAGGAACTAGAGGAACGTCAGCCGGCGCGCTGGCGGTCAATTCGAGAAAGGAGTTTCGTGATGTCGCGTAAGTATTTTTGGACCGCAATCAAGGCTTTATCGCTTTGCTTGTCGGTCGCGGTCGGTATGAACGTCGATGCGGCCGAGCGGTCGTCAAGCAATCCTTGGAACGCAAGCGGCGGTCCTGGGCTGCGCGAATTAGCGGCCGCGGCGGATCATAATCGTTTCGCTTATCTCCTCTTTTGGCGGAACGAGGACGATACGACCCAACGCATGAACGCCGCATTGCAGGAAGCGAAAGCGACGCTGAAGTCGCCGATCAGCCTCGTCAGCGTATCGGTCGACGACGTCAGCCAACAAGAACTGGTCGAACAATTTGGCGCCGACCGCGCTCCCTTGCCGCTAGTGATTGCGATCGCTCCTAATGGGGCCGTTACGCAAGCGTGGGTCGCCGACGCAACCGCGGCTCAGTT
This sequence comes from Blastopirellula sp. JB062, assembly GCA_044439945.1. GTDB lineage: Bacteria > Planctomycetota > Planctomycetia > Pirellulales > Pirellulaceae > Blastopirellula. The sequence continues at coordinate 2,846 of JBITAD010000198.1, read as the reverse complement.
GCAAGCGGGAATCGTCAGTCAAGGAACGGCCGCTTGCTTGAAGGCGATGCAAGAACAAAAACTATCGCTCATCAGCGTTTGCAACGCCGACGCCGCAAACCGCGAAGGCGCGCTGCAAGCGGCGAAACAATTTCAAGCCGACGAACGCTTCGCCGCGGCCGTCGAACTCATCAACATTGATCCGACCGATGAGCGAGAGCGAGAGTTCTTGGCCAATCTTAAGGTGAGCCCGGATCAGCGCGACGTCGTGACCTTGCTGGTTTCGCCGGCCGGGCAAATGATCGGCAGCTTTCCAGGTCAAGTTACGGCCGAGCAATTGGTCGCCCAGATCGAAGCGGCACAACAAAGCTGCTGCCCAGGCGGCCAATGCGGTCCCGAAGGCTGCTGCCCAGACGGCCAATGCCCGCCCTCGCAAAATTAATCCGAGAAGGAGCCAAACCATGAATCTTCGCACGCTCGTGTGGCGCGAACTGTTTGAACGCAAAAATCAGATGTTCACTATTTTTTTGGGCATCTTCTTGGGCATCACCACGGTCGTCGCCATTCGCAACATCACCTATTACTCGGAACTTGCCGTCGCCCGCGAACTGGATAGTCTTGGCGCCAACGTCTTGATTCTGCCCAAATCGGTTTCGTTGCAAAATTACTATGCGGCCGACATGCACGAGGAAGTTATTCCTGAAGAGTACGTCTTGCGGCTAACGATGTCCGACTTGCAGGGAGTCGATAATCTCTCTCCCAAACTTTGCGTCCCGGCCGAACTTGACGGCCGCAACGTTTCGTTGACCGGCATCTTGCCCAAAAGCGAATTTCAAGCGAAAGCGGCTTGGGCAGGCGCCGGTATTTTCTCGCGTCCGATTGGGTGCGGGGCTTTAGATCTGGGGACCGAATCGACCGAGGCCGATCAAAAAAGTTTGGCGCAAAATCGAGTGATCAAAGACCTGGCCAAAGACGAGGTCTTGATCGGCGCCGACGTCGCCGCAAGCCGCCGACTGGCCGAAGGCGCGACCCTCGAATTGCTGGGAGAGTCTTTCCGCGTGATCGCCGTTTTGCCCGCGACCGGCACGGTCGATGATTCGCGCGTCTTCGCGCATCTGCACAAAGTGCAAGAGCTTGCCGGTATGGGCCCCGTGCTCAACTGCATCGAAGTGGTCGGTTGTTGCAAAGAGATCTCAGGCGGACTCGTCGAAGACGTCAACCAGCTGCTGCCCGACGCCAAGGTCGTCACCATTAAGCAAATGGTCGATACCCAAATCAAGGTGCACGACATGATGGAGCGGCTTTCGCAAGTCTTCGTGGCGATCATCGTCGTCATCGGCGGCGCCGGAATCGCCAACTTCATGTTTTCAAACGTCTCGGAGCGTCGGCGAGAGATCGGCACTTTGATGGCCATGGGCGCCAGGTCGCAGCTGATTCAGCGTTTGTTTCTCGCCAAAGCGTTGATCCTGGGCCTGGCCGGCGGCGTCGGCGGGTTCGCGATCGGGACTCTGTTGGCGATGACGATGGGGCCGCAGCTTGCCGGAGTCGCGGTGCTGCCCATGCCGTCGTTGTCGCTTTGGGCGATCGGCATTTCCGTCAGCGTCGCGTTGATCGCAAGCTATTTTCCGGCTCGTCGGGCCGCACGGCTTGACCCCGTCGCTACTTTCAGGGAGGTATAACGATGTTGCAAATGAAAAACGTCTCGAAAGATTACGTACTTCGTAAGCAAAAGGTAAGCGGGTTGGCTGACGCTTCGATCGAGATTGAGCGCGGCGACTTCGTCTCGTTGGTCGGGCCGAGCGGCAGCGGAAAGAGCACCCTGCTGTTGATGTTGGGCGGAATGCTCTCGCCGACCAGCGGCAGCGTTACCATCGACGGAAATTCCTTCTATGATCGAAATGCCGATCAACGAGCCGCGCTGCGGCAACAATACGTCGGATTCGTGTTTCAGACCTTCAATCTGGTTCCTTATCTGACGGCGCTGGAGAACGTGCAAGTGCCGATGTACTTGGCCGCCGTCAAACAGGCCGATCAGCGAGCCCGAGCGGAAGAGTTGTTGCGACGAGTCGGATTAGACGATCGCATGCATCATAAACCGTCGGAATTGAGCGTCGGCCAGCAACAGCGAGTCGCTCTGGCGCGGATGCTAGCGAACGACCCGGCCGTTATTTTGGCTGACGAACCGACCGGCAACTTGGATCCGGAGACCGCGGCCCAAGTGATCCGTTTTTTCGAGCAGTTCAATGCCGAAGGGCGGACGATCGTTATGGTGACTCACGACCCCAAAGCGGCGGAAAGAGCCAAGCGGATGGTCCGTTTGACAAACGGTCGCCTGATTCGCGAATCGCTCTCGCCATGTTCGCAGCAGATTGCGTAAGATATCGGAAATATTCCCTATCCACGCCGTGATTCGATCATGTCTGCGAAAACGAAAACTCGCTCGTGCTCCCGCAAAGATGCAGGCGGGAGCACGAAAGCCGCCTGTCCCTCGGGCGCGACGCCCTCCAGCCGTAATATTGACGAAATGTTCCGGGCGTTCTCTGACCGGACTCGCCTCAGAATCCTCCATCTGCTGCTGCGCGGCGAGGTTTGCGTCGGCGACTTGGTCAACGTCTTGGAAATGTCGCAACCGCGCGTTTCTCAGCATCTCTCTTGCTTGCGCAATGCGGGGTTGGTCGTCGGTCGAAAAGAGAAGCTATGGACTTACTACTCGTTGGCGAAGCCCGACTCGCAGTTTCATAAGCAACTGCTGAAGTGTCTGAAATTTTGCTTCTCCGAGGTTCCTGAATTGCAAGAAGACGAACAGCGGGCCGCATCGCTCGATGGAGAAGGGGGTTGTTGCTCTGAAGCGTAAGCTGCCGGCGCAC
>JBITAD010000197.1:0-3667 GCA_044439945.1 Blastopirellula sp. JB062 | reverse complement strand
GAAGGGAACGCGAAATTAGCGACGCAGGCGAGCATGCCGTGCTCCGCTCCATATCGCAGGCTTCCCCATCCCTTTCGCTTTACCGGTGATTTTTGGGGGCCAGGCTAAGCGCCCAAGTGGCATAGGGTTGCGGAAAGAATCTCAGGAACCAACGAATTGTCGGTCGCTCGGCGCAATTGATTCGAAGGGATCAATACTTTGCGCAATAAATCTGGAGGACGCATACGATGGTTGGAATTAGAATCGAATTACCAATGAATGCAGATGCCCCAAATAGGTAGTCATTCAAAAACGCTAATATAACGGCGAAATTTTTGCAAGTTATAAAATCGAGAATTAGGGATTTTTATGGTCGTAAAGAGAAAAAACAGCCGTGCGTTTACCCTGGTCGAATTGTTGGTGGTGATCGCCATTATCGGCGTGTTGATCGCTTTGCTGTTGCCGGCGGTGCAACAAGCTCGCGAAGCGGCGCGTCGCATGAGTTGCAGCAATCACTTAAAGCAATTGGGACTGGCCGTTCACAACTATCACGATACTTACGGCAAGATCGTTTACGCCGCCGACCCGCAATCGGCGACGGGGCCGCGACGTCGCGGCGCATCGTGGTTCGTCCGTTTGCTTCCGTTCCTTGAGCAGTCGGCGATTTACGATCAGTATGTTTTCTCCGGCGACTCGTCGATGCAGGAAAACGCGAACCCGAACGCCGATTTGATTAACGGCGTGATCCTGGGCGGATTGAATTGTCCTTCTTCGTCCTTGCCCGATCGCAAGACGCAGTCGACCAATGCGAACGGTGACATTGAGATTCAGCTAGGCAACTATGTCGGCGTAAACGGATCGCATATTCAAGGGGGCGAAACCACCGTGGCCTCGACGTTCGCCAGTCGATGCAACCATTTCTACGGCGAAACGGTTCCCAACGGCGCGATCACTTACATCAACGTGCCCGGCGACAATCAGAACGCGCTTTGCTCGGCCCGTGTTCCGCAGGTCGGTTTTAAAGATATGGTCGACGGCACGACCAACACCCTAATGATCGGCGAGCAGTCCGACTATCAGCGCGGACCCAGCGGCGAACAAGAGGACGTCCGCTCGTCGAATTATTTGGGCGGCGTCTGGTCGAACGGTGCGGGGGCGACCGATTGGACCCAAAACTTGACGACCCTTCGCTATCCGATCAACACTTACGGCGGCGATCACAATACGGCCTCGTATCAGCACAACGTGGCCTTCACCTCCGCTCATCCTGGCGGCATGCTGGGCGCCATGGTCGACGGGTCGGTGCAATTCGTGCCGGAGACGATTGATTTCGCCATTTTGACGGGCTTGTGCGATCGTCAGGACGGTAGCGTACTGAAAGACTTCTAAGCGTCCGTGATTCGCATTCCTGCGTAGGCGTTAACATTTCTTAGTATGAATGGTGAATGGGTGCTTTGATGATTTCATTGAATCGTTTCGCCGCAACGCTGATGGTCGTCGCCGCGGCGATGACCGCGGCCGGTTGCGGCAATAGCGAGTTCGCGGATCTGAGTCGAGTAACGGGGCAAGTGACGATGGACGGCCAGCCGCTTGCTGGAGTTGTCGTCAGCTACTATCCCGCCTCGGGACGTCCCGTGAAAGCGACGACCGATGACCAGGGACAATACGACCTGGTTTACATCCGCGACGTTCGCGGAGCGGAACCGGGACAATACAAGGTGGAAATTAAGAAAGAATTTCGCCCCAAGACGATTGAAGAGTCGCGAATGAAAAGGGCCAGCGAGATACCGGCTCGCTACAATACGAACTCGACCTTGACCGCCGAAGTCGTGCCCGGCGAAAACGTGATCGACTTTGAGCTGACTTCCCAAGCAAGGTAAGTCGTTAGCGCCGCGGATCGCGAGGCGGTCGGGCTTCGCGATCGGCTCGCTTCGCTTGTTTGGCGGGGCCGATCGGCGTATTGACGAAGGCGAAAAGCGCCAGGCCGAGCAGCAAGCCGACAAGCGTCATTCCCACGAACGGCCAAGGCGCGTTCCAGCTTTCAAACCCATGATGCAACCCGGCGCCGAAAATCGTCGCCAGGGTGACGATCGGAAAAAAGAAAGCGGCCAACACGTTCAAGCGATGCGCCGATACCGCCATCCGATGGCTGGCTTCGGCTTGGCGTTCGGTCTGTTGGGCGATTGCGAACTCCAGCTCGTTTTTCGCTTCGTTATAAAGCAGCTCGGCCTTTCGCTCTAATTCGTAAGCGCGGTCGCGGGCGTTGATTAATAACCGGTCGTTCCCCGCCATTTCGCGAGCCTCTTGCAACACGGCGTGCAAATTGCGCGTTGATCGCAACAGGGGGCTGAGGTCGGAGATGACCTGAAAGTAGAGGGCGCTCCCTTCGGCTTCCTCTTCCCGTTTTTCTAATTTTTCGATCGCGGTCGCATATTGTTCGAGATGGCTCTTGAGCGTGGAATCGCCAGAGCCGAGATCGTTTGAGGCCCATTCGCCATTAGCGTTTCGCCAGAAAAAACGACCAATTCGTTTTTTTTCGCCTGGCTTTGGGGGGTGGTGCGAAACGATTAACAAGTGCCCATCGGCCGCCATCGAACGTTGTCGGCCGGGCTGATCTCCCAATCGACGGCGAAAAATGTCGGGCACGTCCCAAGCGGTAGGCAAAATCGACTTCGCATTCATCGTCGGACTCGCACGTGAAAATAATCGCGACTCACTAGAGATTCGTGACGCCTTCCTAATTATTGCCCAGAAATCGGTCGCGCTTCGGGTTAAACTGGCGAATAGACAGCAAACTTTGCAGCTGTTATCCTCGACCTAAACGTTATTGCCAATCCCTTCCTTACGGGACGTACTAAAGATATTGGAGATGCGAATGAAGCGATTGACTCTACTCAGCTTGCTATGTTTGGTCCTGACGGCCGTTTCCGCCCATGCGGCGGATGACGAAAAAGGGTGGATCTCGCTGACCGATGGCAAGAGTTTCGACGGTTGGAAGATCAACGAAAACAAGAAGGCATGGAGCATTAAAGATGGCGCGTTCGTCGCCAACGGCAGCCGCAGCCATCTGTTTTATGTCGGCGATGAAAAGCCGTTTGAAAACTTCATTTTGAATCTCAAAGTGATGACCAAAAACAACAGCAACGGCGGCGTCTACTTCCACACCAAATATCAAGACGAAAACTGGCCGAAGCATGGTTTCGAGTGTCAGGTCAACAACAGCTACAATTCGGACCCGCGCAAGACCGCCAGCGTTTATGCGGTGAAAGACGTCAAAGAAGCCCCCGCCGGCGACGACGAATACTTCGACTACACCATCGAAGTGAAGGATAAGACCGCCAAGCTTTATATCAACGGCAAGTTGGTTAACGAGTATGCCGAACCGGCCGATGCCAAGCCGGGCAAAGATTTTACCCGCGTCTTTGACAAAGGGACTTTCGCCTTGCAAGCGCATGACCCCGGCAGCACGGTTTATTACAAAGACATCCGCGTGAAGCGTCTGCCGTAAGGTCGGCTCGTTTCCGCGATCTGAAAATTTGAAAGCCGTCGGCGCGCAGGCCGACGGTTTTTTTAGCGCTCGACGTCCTTCTTTTGCGACTCGCCTGAACGGGGCGACGCCCTAAATAAAAAGCTTTCCCCCTTGATGCCCGCCCTAGTTGGAGTTCTCGCCGTGATACGATACAGCGCA
>JBITAD010000196.1:0-3676 GCA_044439945.1 Blastopirellula sp. JB062 | reverse complement strand
GGTCGTAACGTCAAATTTCGGTTGACGACGATTTTCGGAGGAGTCGGACAAAATCCGCAAGTACGCGCATTGAAGCGGGGCGTGCACGTTGCGATTGCGACGCCTGGCCGTTTGCTAGACTTGATGGATCAAGGTTACGTCGATCTGAGCAACGCTAGCACTTTTGTGCTCGACGAAGCGGACCGCATGCTTGATATGGGATTCATGCCGGCGCTCAAAACGATCGTCTCGAAGCTGCCAAAAGAGCGACAAACGATTTTCTTTACCGCCACGATGCCGCCGAAAGTCGCCCAATTGGCTTCCGGCTTGTTGCGTGATCCGGTCAGAATTGAAGTGGCGCCCGAATCGACCACCTCGGAGCGAGTCGAACAGCGCGTGTTGTACGTCAAGCAAGGCGACAAACGTGCGTTGCTCGAACATGCGCTGCAAGGCGAAGGGGTTGGACGCACGCTCGTTTTCACGAAAACCAAGCATGGCGCCGATCGCTTGGCGAAAGATTTGAACGCTTCGGGAATTCGGACGGACGCGATTCACGGAAACAAGACGCAAAACAAGCGGAACCGCGCGCTCGAGAGTTTTCGTAGCGGACGTTTGCAAGTCTTGGTGGCGACCGACGTGGCGGCTCGCGGGATCGACGTCGACGGCGTCACCCATGTCGTCAATTACGATTTGCCGATCGATCCCGAAAGCTACGTTCATCGTATCGGGAGAACCGGTCGTGCCGGCAAAGAAGGGATTGCGCTCTCGTTTTGCGATTTCAGCGAACATGGAACGCTGCGTGCGATCGAACGCTTGATTCGAATGAGCATTGCGGTTGACGCCGATCATCCTTATCACGTCGAGCCTCGTTCGCGCGGACCACGTTCCGGAAACGGTCGCGGACCGAAACGCAGCTATGGCAAGTCTGCCAGAAGAACTGGCGGCTACTCTCGGAAATCTGCGTCGCATGGCGCAAGCTCCGGCAATCACGAAGCCAGGTCGAACGGGCACGGCGGAGGACGCTCGCAAGGTTCCGCCGAGGCGGCGGGCGATCGTCCGAAATCGTATGGCCAAGGCCGAAGCGGCGCCAAGCGAACCGGCGGAAAGCGCCGCTTTAGCGCCAAGCCGAAACGGCAGGACTAGCCCGAACGTTTGAAGTCAATGCAAACAGGCCGTAAAAAGGCGCAAGCTTGTTACGGCCTGTTCGCTTGCGCCGACTAGGCTGGCGAAAAGCTAGACGCTTAAACTTCGGAGGCCTGGAAAGCGGCTTCCCCCAGACGCTTCGCATAATTGCGGACGTCGATAGGCCAAGTTTGCGTCATTTCTTCAAAACGCGACTGATCGCCCGCGAATAGTGCCCGCGACGCTTCTTCAAAACCTTGCATATCGCCGGCCATTGTCGACATGAAGCGATAGGCGGCTTCTTGCGAATGACGCAGTCGATCGGCCGGTCCGCTGATGCGTTTCGCGTCTTCCACTAATCGCCGGAGCGTCGCTGAGGCCCCGCCTGGTTGCGTATCGAGCCAGGACCAATGACGCGGCAGCAGCGTAATCTCGCGAGAGACGACGCCCAGTTTAGGACGTCCGCGACCTCGTGGGGCGGGCGGCAGCGCCTCTTCCGCCGTCCATTGGGCCGCCGTATCGAGCCGTTCAAGCACGTCGGCCAGGTTGCCGCGAAAGTCGACTTCAAGCTGCCGAGCCGTGGCGTCTTCAAAGATTAGAATTGGCGCATGATCCGCTATTTGCAACACCTGATGGATAGCCGGCGCGATTGCAGCCAACTCTCCGGAACCGATCATACGGAATTGCTCGAACGCGGTGCATACGGTTTGAGCCGTCGCTTGCATGATTATTTCCCATGGCTGAATGACTTGTCTTTATTTTTACCCGGGTAAAAATAATCGGCAAACCGGCAGGGGAAGATTGAGCCAATTCCGCAGAAGCTATCTGGCAAGTTCGTTCGATTTCGTTGAGCGGCGTCTTAAAATTCGACTTGGTATTTTTGCGTCATGTGACGGCGGATTTTGTGGGTCGCAATCTCAAGATTTTGCATGACCGTGTTGGCCGATCGTGCTCCGCGGATTTGTTGTTGCGTGCGTACCTGAGCTTTTGCCTTAGCGGTTGCGGCAGGATCGGACGTCGTACTCCAGCCGTACCAGCCGTAAGAATGGACGTTCACCTGATCCGGCACTTGTTGCTGCCGCAGTCGCGAGGCGGCAGCGGCGGCGGTCACATCCATTCGGCCGGTTCGCAAGGTGGTCGAAACCAATTGGCCATAGTCAAGCATGTCGGGATCGACGTTCAACATCGGCAGACGGTCGATCTTGCGGGCGTAATTGCCGAACCAAACGCTGATTTGCCCCAAGGTTTTGCGATCCTTCTTGTCGTGACGCAAATCGTCTAGCAGAGAAGTGACCGACAGAAAATAGCTTTGCGTGGCCAAGATCGTCAGTTTTCGTTTTTCGTCTTCGTCGGTCGTCTCGGCCGATTCGTGCTGGGCGGAAAGCGCCGCTGGCGTATCTAGCAGACTAAGAATGTGCCGAAGGCCGCTCAGCGACAACGGCCCAGTGATTTGAATCTGTTTGGGTTCAACGGTAACTGCCCAAGACTTGAAATCATCAAGCATTAGCCCATGATCAGCCAACGCGTCGAGCAGCACGTCTTTCGTCGCCGCGCCTAAAGCTGAAACATCTTGTTCAAAATCAACTTTCACGGCGCCGGTCATCGCTTCTCCGACGCTTACGCCCAGGGTGACTCCGCGAATGCTGGCCAGCGCTTGGCTCAATGCGTCGAGATCCGTCTTGAGTTCGGTCGCTGCAGTGGTATCGGCTAAACGCGCTTTGGCGGCGGACTGGGAGACGACGCCTTGAAGGTCGATCGCCATGATGATGGGCGAGCTATTTTCGGCAAATGATTCCGCCTCTTGTAAGTAAGTTGAAAGACCGGCAAGCGAGTTCGCGTCGTATTGCCGGAGCCAGCGAGCGACGTCTTGGCGGTTGGCAGGCATGCCGGCGGCCACAATATTCGGACCAATTTGCACGGCGTAAACGTCGCCCGGCAAGACGGCGACTTCTCGGTCGACAAGCTTATCGAGCGTGCCTTGGTATTGAACCGCCAGTTTCGGAAGCGAAGGTTCTTGAGCGAGTTTCATCACCGCCACTTGCCAGTCGGGGGCCATCTCTTTGAATTTCAATTTTGCGGCGCCAACAAATTGCGAAGCGGTGGGCGGCACGATTTCTAGTCCCGCGGCGAACAGTTTTTCTTGCTGTTCGCGCCAACGTTCTTTTTGGCCTAAGGGAGAGTGGTGCAGTTTCTCGACGTCGATCATCAATAAGGTATTCGCGCCATTGGGCACTTTACGCGTCAGTTCGCGAAATTGCCCTTGGGCAATCTCCGCAAAAAATAAAGTTGAGATCAATAGAAAGATCGTCAATTTCAAACGGTGGGTCGCCACGTCGTTTTCCCTGTCGTATTCGCTGGCCGAATTAAGAATATCCCTCTGGGGTTGAAGAGACGCATTATAAGCTGCCTGGTCGGCATGGAGGCGAGCGATTTGTTGAAGTCTTGATGAAGGAATGACCGGCCTGGCCTTGGTTTTGATTGTTAAGTTTTGCAGACGCCGGCGTCGCCGCTCGTCACGCTTCAGCGAAACGAGAAAGCGATCGCAACGGGCTGTAGTTCAGCGATGCGAAAAACG
>JBITAD010000195.1:0-3678 GCA_044439945.1 Blastopirellula sp. JB062 | reverse complement strand
AGATACATAAAAAAGGGCTTGTCGCGTTTCGCTGCTAGATCGATAAAACGGATCGCATCATCGGCGACGACCTCGCTCCAATGCTTTCCGCCTGCCCAAAAGCCTCCAAACTGCGGGTCGGCAGGAGACCAGCGATCTTGGCCTGTCGCCGCCGGGCGGTTGTAGCCGAGCTTGCTATCTTTTGGCATTCCGCCGCGAATATGGGCGGTCGTTTGAAAGGCTTTGGCGGCATTGGCCGGAACGTGCCATTTTCCGGTCATATAAGTGTCGTAGCCTGCCTGCTGCATGTATTGCGGCCAAAATCTTCCCGCAATGCGCTCTTGGTCCGCTTTTTTAAAGACCTTTTCAGCTCGCCAGACAAAGCGCCCCGTGTTGAGCATCGTGCGACTGGCGACGCAAACCGCGCCGCTCCATGATCCCATGTTGTAAGCATGCGTAAATCGCGTGCTTTGCGCTGACAGTTCATCTAAGTTAGGCGTCCTTACGACCTGATGCCCGTAGGCGCCCAAGCATTCGTAGCTGTAATCATCAGCAAACAAAAAGATGATATTCGGCTTGTCGGCGACGCCGACCTTCGTTGCGATCAACGTCACGACAAGCAAAATGGCGCATCTAAACATGGCGAACGCTTTTGGCTATTTTTCTAGAAAACGATCGGAATCCCCCTTTATAACCGCGAACCGCTACTTAGGGCAAAAAAAAACGCCGACCCGCAAAGGTCGGCGCTACGATCTCAATCTGACCGTTTCCTCGATTTCGCTTTATTTCAGCACGCCGCAATCGGCAATCGTGACCTTTGCTTTCGGGGCGCCGCTTCGCGAGCCTAGCGCTTCGACCGCTTTCACAACATCCATCCCTTCCAACACGCGGCCGAAAACGACGTGCTTTCCGTCTAGCCAGCTCGTTTTGACCGTTGTGATGAAAAATTGCGAGCCATTCGAATTGGGGCCTGAATTCGCCATGCTCAAGACGCCGGGGCCGTCATGCGAGTATTGGAAATTCTCGTCGGCGAATTTGAGCCCGTAGATGCTTTCGCCGCCGGTACCGTTCCCGTTCGTGAAATCGCCTCCCTGCAGCATGAACTGAGGAATGATGCGATGAAACGAGCTTCCTTTGTACGACAAGGTTTTGCCGAGCCGCCCCTTCCCTTTTTCTCCGGTACATAGCGCCCGAAAGTTGGCCGCCGTTTTCGGCACGGCTTCGCCAAACAGGCCCATGACGATCCGCCCGGCCGGCTTTCCGTCGACGGCAATATCAAAATAAACCTTATCGGTCACTTTACCTTGCGAAGCCGGCGCGGCCGACAAGGCGGAAACCGAGAGAACTGAAAACGCAAGAATCATCGCCGAACGCAACATGTACATCTCCGGGGAAATTAAGGGGGTGACTTTAAAGGCAGATGCATATTTTGCCTGTTTCCTCTAAATACCGCCAGACGAACCTCACAAGCCTTTTTCAAACGATCGAAATCCGCTGCCAGGCAATATCTTTGCCCGCTACCTATGTAACGAGCGTCGACCATCGCACGTCAAACATGAGGAAACAGTGAAGATCGTGAGAATTTCCGTTGACTTCGTGTAGCGCAACCAAGTCGATCGCCTAGAATCAGCCTGATATGGAGTTCTCGAATTGATCGACTAGAAAATGAATCTGAACAGACTGCGCCCCTACTTCGTTCCGCTTTTGCTCTTTGCCCTGATGCACGGAGGTTGCAGCTGCAACTCCGCCGCTCAAAACCGGATGGATAACATCTCGTTCAGTCGCTCTGACGAAGACGAAGATGAAACGCCTCCGCCGGCGAAACCGAAAAAGACCGCCAAAGCGAAACCGGCCAAGGCGGAGAAAAAGCCGCCGAAGAAGTCAGAAAAAAAACCGGCGGATGAACCTGCCGAACCCGTGATGGAAGAAGAGCAGGCTCCGCCGGCGAACCCTAAATATGCGGAGCGGCGCGAGCGGATTGAACGACTTGCCGCTAACCCGCCGTCCGCGAAAGAAGATGAAGCGCGCGCCAAGCTAGAGATCATCGGCGAGGCGTTGGCGGAAATGATCCTTGAGAAGGGAGAACTTCCTTCAGCGGTACGAAAAGACTCGCGCGGCAATACGCTGTTAGGCTGGCGAATCGATTTGCTGCCGTATCTCGGCTACCAAGATCTATACGATCAATTTGCCGTCGACAAACCGTGGAATGACAAGCAAAACCTTAAGTTAGCCAGCCAAATCCCGCCGGTTTATCAATCGCCTGAACGAAAAGACGAGGCGACTAATTTTCTGATGGCGTTCGGCCCGACTTGCGCTGCTCGCGCCTCGTCGCCGACTAGTCTCGAGTCGGTCGGCCGTCGTTCGCTAAGCACGATTCCTTTGATCGTCGAAGCGGACGATCCGATGTCGGTCAGTTGGGTGAAACCGTTCGATCTTGAATTTAATCCTGCCGCTCCGCGCGAAGGAATGGGACAATTGCGCGAAGGGGCGATTTTCGTCGTAACGGCCGATGGCAAAACGCACAAAATTCCTCCGGCGATTACGCCGACCGATCTAACTGACTTCTTTGTGCTGGCCAACGGATTTGACGTCGCGCGTTTTCAGGACGAAGCTTCAGCTGGCAAGCCGAATACGGCCGACGTCGCCTCGAATAATCGGCCCGACGCTCAAATGGTCAACTCTAACAACTCAGGCGCGATGCCGCGCGACGCCGGCGATCCGCAAGCTTTGAATCAAGGCCTTGCCGCGCCCTCCGGGTTGGGAAAATTGCCGATTCCTGACCCAAAAATGACGGACGACGCCGAGATGCGCATCCGCGAGATTTTCGCGGATGAGTTTCGAACCGCCGATTCCGACAATCGTCGAGCCGCATTGGCTCAATCCTTGCTAGACGCATCGGAAAAGCTGGGAGACGACCCGATTCAGCAATTTGCGATGCTCTCGCTCGCCTATCAAATGGCGCAAAAAGGGAAGTCGCCCGCGATCGCCAAGGACGCGTTTGAGCGACTGAATCGACAGTTTGAGTTTGATACGATCAATCAACAGCTCCAACTGCTCAGGTTCGCCACCGAAAACGTGGGACGAATTCCGCATGATCGCAAAGAAGAATTCAAACAGTTGGCGATCCAAATCTGGCAAGTCTCCTATCAACGCAACAATTTCAAAGCGGTCGACGAATTGTTCACCATTGTTGAAACGTTCGCCCGAGCGCAGCAAGATCTGTCGATGTTGCATCGGATTGAAGCCTTACGAAAAGAAGTGACGGAAGCGCGCAAGCTATACGTCGAAATCGAATCGCAATTTCTGTCTCTGCAACGCCCCTCGTTTAATCCGGAAGGGAATTTGCTAGTCGGGCGTTATCTCTGTTTCCACCGCGACCAATGGATCAACGGACTTCCCTTCTTAGCGAAGTCGAGCAACCAAAAAATTAAGGACGTCGCGCTGCTTGAGCTTGAGTCGTCCGGTTCGGCTAGCGTGCATGCCGAAATAGGAGATATGTGGTGGAACGCCGTGGGCGGCTTTAATCCGATTGAAAAGAAGAAAATCCAACTTCGTGCGGCACAATGGTATCAGACTGCGATCGACGGCTTGCCGAACAACATCGAGCGAGTCAAAACGCAGCGGAATTTAGATGAGTTTAAAAAGCTCTATCCGAACGAGAAAATCCCGCCGCTATCTTCGCAGATCGATACGGCAAGT
>JBITAD010000194.1:15605-16082 GCA_044439945.1 Blastopirellula sp. JB062 | reverse complement strand
CGCCTGGCACGAGAAGCGACGGACGACGAAGCATGGTAATTCGCAGGAGTCGGATGTTCTGTTTGTGTCGACATCGTTCCAAGTTGATTGCAGATATCTTCGATGAAGAACGGGCATTCTAACCTCGAATGGGCGGAGGCGGTAAGTTATTCCTAGCAAAAGGTCACCTCATCGCTAGATGCCCAAGTATCCAATGTCTGGCGATTGTTTCTTGATGGCGCCTTCTTCTCCGCAATGTTTTCAAGAGATCTTGAATGAGCGTTTCGCCTGCGATCGGCCCCTGCTTCGCCAATGCTCTCTAAGTCTGCGCGCTGGGCCTGCCGACAAGGTTTCGGCGGGGGCGGGGGAGCATCGCGGCATATTCCGTCGGCGGCAAAGCTTGCTTTCATCGAGTGATTGAGCGCTTATGGATGCTCTGGGCTTAGGATCAGATCATCGCCAGGATGGACAAATTGGTAGCACGCGAAATCTGAGGTA
>JBITAD010000194.1:15217-15595 GCA_044439945.1 Blastopirellula sp. JB062 | reverse complement strand
CGTCATGCATGTTTCGGAGAGCAAAACGCTCTCTTTCGTGATAGTTGGGGGGAGTTACCGGGAAATCTGCCCATGTCTTTCGAGGGCGGCAAGAAGTTTCGAATCGGGCCGTGCCGATTGGGGAAGCCATGCCGACGTTTTTCGCCGGCAAGGTCGAAAGCTATGGGGATTTTATGGCCATCTGATTTTTTTCAAAAATAAGTATTGCAATAGTCTGAGGATGTTTGTAGTATTTAGATATTGATCTCGTGGCGCGTGCGCCGTGATCTTCAAAGAGGAAGCGAGGGATTACGAACGCGGGCAGTTGGGGCGTTTGCGTTGATGGGGAAGTGCGGTCGCGTCGGCGGCTTGCTCGATCCGGTTTATCCGTAGGCGGTC
>JBITAD010000194.1:0-15207 GCA_044439945.1 Blastopirellula sp. JB062 | reverse complement strand
GGGACCGCGGGACAGGATATGCATGTGCGTCGGCAGTCCCGCGGTCCCGCACCTCTGGGGATATGCAATTTATCGTCGTTTTTGAGGAGAGATTCGCATGCAGGCACAAATTGGACAGCGGTCAAATAGCAGCAACAGACGATCCAACAACCCGCGCACGCGCCAATTCGGTTGCGCGGCGAGATCAATAACAAGGCGAAGTGACCCGTCGCCTATCGGCCAAAACGATTACGCAGCGCGTCGATCATGACGGCGACCACGATCACGCTGCCAGTGATGATCTGTTTGTTGGCGTCCGAAACGCCCAGTTGCGCTAGGCCCGTTTGCAATACCGAGATGATCAACACGCCGATGAACGAACTGACGACGCTTCCGCGACCTCCCATCAGGCTAGTGCCGCCGATCACGCAGGCCGCAATCGCCGACAGTTCGAGCCCGATGGCGGCGTTCGGATCGGCGCTTGATAAACGCGAAGTTTGGGTCAGACCGGCCAAACCGCACATCAAGCCGCTGATCGCAATGACGGCGATCGAATAGGGCGCCGTGCGAATGCCCGACATGCGGACCGCTTCTTCGTTGGCGCCGATCGCCACGCAGTAGCGGCCGAAGACGGTGCGCGATAACAAAAATTGTCCGACGAGAACGGCGCCAATCGCCAGCAAAAAGGCGGACGACAAACCGAGATAAGGGAGGGGATTGCCGATGACTTCGACTTGGGCGCCGATGTATTTCGTTTGCGAGTCGGTCACCACCTTGGTGGCGCCGCGCGCAATTTCTAGCATGCCCAGCGTAACGATAAAGGAGGGAATGCCGAAGCCGACCGAAACGAAACCGTTAAACAGCCCGCAACAGGCGCCAGCCAACAGGCAAATGGGGATCGCGCCCCACAAAGGCCAACCGGCGTCGACCATCAGAGCGCCTAACACGGCGGACGAAAAAGCCAAGATCGAGCCGACCGAGAGATCGATGCCGCCGATGACCAACACCAGAGTCATGCCGACGGCGATCAAGGTCAAGTCGGGGATCTGGTTGGCGATGGAGAGAAACGTGGCCCGTTGCAGGAAGTTTTCGCTTTGCGAACTGAAGACGCCGACCATGGCGATCAAAACCAAGGTCAGGCCGCCGTATTGCAGGAACATTTCTTTCAGTTGTTGGCGTCTCACGCGGGGGAGCTCCGATCAAGATATCCGGAAAAAGCGGCTTGCATAATTCGGTCATGCGACAGGTTCGGACGAGCGAACTCGGCGACCAGTTTGCCGTTCGACATGACGGCGATTCGATCGCAGGTCTCCAGCAATTCTTCGAGATCGCTGCTGACGATAACGATTCCTTTTCCTTCGGAGGCCAACGTATCAATCAACTGATAAATTTTTCGCCGAGCCGGCACGTCGATGCCGCGGGTCGGCTCGTCGAACAAATAAACCTCGGCCGCAGTGGTCAACCAGCGGGCGACGACTACTTTTTGTTGATTGCCGCCGCTCAACGTGGCGACCGGCTGCTCGAGATTGCGGCAGCGCGTTTCCATGGCGCGGCAGTGCACGGCGGCCGCTTCGTTTTCGGCGGCGGCGTTGATTACGCCCCCGCGCGAAAAAAGATGGCTAAGCGAGGCCAGGCTCGTGTTGACTCGGATCGATTGCGGCAGCAACAAGCCGTTTTTCTTTCGATCTTCCGTCACCATGGCGATACCGGCTGCGACCGCTTGGCTGGGATGACGGAAACGTCGCGGGGTCGGGTCGTCGCCAAGATAAATTGAGCCGGAAGCGGCGACGTCGGCGCCAAAAATAAGACGCAGCAGTTCGGTGCGGCCGGAACCGATCAGCCCGGCGATGCCGAGACGTTCCCCTTTTTCGACCGCCAGCGAGACGCGATCGACGATGCCGCCAGAGAGTCGCTCGACTTGCAACGCGTAGGGCCGCGGCTTTTGTTCGTTGGGCCGATCGTCGCGCGGCGGGGTCGCAGCGGCGATAGGCGGATTTCGCAACTCGCCGGTCATGAGATCGACCATTTGATCGGTCGACAGATCGGCGGTCGCATACGTGCCGACATACTGCCCGTCGCGTAAAACGGTTAGTCGATCGGCCAGCCGGGAGACTTCGTCAAGGCGATGACTGATATAGATAATGCCGACGCCTTGGTCGCGCAATTGATGGAGCCGGACGAAGAGCGATTCGGCTTCGCTGGCGCTTAAAGCGGCGGTCGGTTCGTCAAGAATCAGCAGGCGACATCGGCGATCGAGAGCGGCGGCGATTTCGACCATTTGTTGTTGGCCGACGCCGAGCGTCTCGACCAACGCGTCGGTCGCGATCTCGCGAAGATCGAACCGCTCAAGCGCCGCTTTGGCGCGACGATGCAGTTCGCCTCGGCGGATGACCCCGCCTAGCGCCGGCAAGCGGGTCAGCAACAGGTTTTCGGCGACGCTTAAAGTGGGGATCAGATTGAACTCTTGCTGAACAATTTCGACGCCGGCCGTTTCGGCGTCTCGTTTATTGCGCGGCAGATACGCGGCGTCAGCCAACGACATTTGCCCGCCGTTGGGCGAAATGAGCCCGGAGATAATGCGAACCAAGGTGCTTTTTCCGGCGCCGTTGCCACCTAGCAAGGCATGAATTTCGCCGGCGCGCACGTCAAGTCGGCAGTCGGTCAAGACTTGATTGTCGCCGTACCGTTTGCCGACTCCGGAGATTTGCAGCAATGGAGAACTGGAGTCGCTCACTGGGTTAGCGACTCCTTGGTCACCAGGTCGACGGGCGTTTCGACGTCGTCGATTTGGGCCTGGGGCTGACGAAGCATTATTAGCGCGGTTTGAATTCCATACACGGCGAGTTGATCGCCATGCTGATCGGCGGTCGCCAAGATTTTGTCTTCTTCGATCGCTTGTCGCACGGCCGAAATATTATCGAATCCGACGACCAATACGTCGCCGGTGCGTCCGGCGCTTTTCACCGCAGCGACGGCGCCCAGCGCCATGCTGTCGTTCGCGGCGAGAATCGCTTTGATTTCGGGGTGTTCGCTCAGCATGGAGGATGCGATCGTGTTCGCTTTGCTCATTTCCCATTCGGCCGATTGATGATCGACGATCGGAAGCTCGGCCGCTTGCATCGAAGCTTGAAAACCGGCGAAGCGTTGCTGACCGTTAAACGAAGTGCGGACTCCTTCCAATACGCCGACCGAATCCCCGGGCGAAAGCTTGCCGGCCAGATAGTCGGCCACTTTTTTGGCGCCAGACTGATTATCGGGACCGACGAATG
Organism: Blastopirellula sp. JB062; assembly: GCA_044439945.1. Taxonomy (GTDB): domain Bacteria; phylum Planctomycetota; class Planctomycetia; order Pirellulales; family Pirellulaceae; genus Blastopirellula. Next base: position 11,959 of record JBITAD010000194.1, on the reverse strand, counting down.
GGATCGAAATTTCCTCAATTTGCAAGATGTCGGCGTCAAGTCGGTTGTCGATGTTGACGACGATCACGCCGGCTTTGCGGGCACGCCGCAGAGCCGGGATCAGCGCTTTGGAATCGGCGGGAGCGATGACGATCGCATCGACGTTTGCGGCGATCATCTCTTCGACCAGGGCGACCTGGCGACTGAGATCGCGTTCGTCTTTGATGCCGTTAACGACCAGGTCGAATTGATCGGGATGTTCGGCCTGATACTTTTCGGCGCCGGCGGCCATGGTCGAGAAGAACTCGTTGGCCAGCGACTTCATGATCAGGGCGATACGAGGTTTGTCTGACGAGCCGGAAGGATCGCCAGAGTCGTTTTCGGCGGCAGGTCGAGGCGAACAGCCGCAAAACGCCAGCGAAACCGCGACGCACAACGCTAACTTTTTCATGGGAGAGATTCCTTGAGACGTTCGATTTCTGATCGAGAACCCATACTGGCCTGGGCGCCAAGTCGCGAAGCGGCGATGGCGCCGGCCGCATTCGCAAAGCGGACCGCTTCGTCCAGATCGTCTTGTTCCGCCCAACGCACCGCCAGCGCTCCGGCGAACGCGTCTCCGGCGGCGGTCGTGTCGACGGGATCGACGGCGACGGCGGGAATCGTTCGAGCGCCGTCGTCGTCAACCAGATATGTCCCTTGTCCGCCGAGCGTGACGGCGACCCGTTGGGCGCCGCGTCGACGAAGCTCGGCGGCGGCCGCGGCAAGTCGTTCGACCGAATCGGTCGGCATGCCGGTCAGTTGGGCCAGCTCGCGCTCGTTCGGGCAAATCAGATTGACTTGCAGCAGTTCGTCCGGAAACGCGCTAGGCGCCGGCGCGGGATCAAGGATCACCCGAACCTGGGCGGCGCGAGCGAGTTGGATTGCGGCCAGCACGGTTGCGAGCGGAACCTCAAGTTGCACCAACAGCGCATCGCTGGCGGCGATCAACGCGCGCAGCGATTCGATGTCGGTCGCCGTCGTTTGGGCGTTCGCGCCTCCTACGACGACGATCATGTTTTGGCCGTCGTCGTCGACGTTGATGACCGCCAGTCCGCTTGCGCACTGCGAAGTGCGCAAGACCGCCGAGCAATCGACGCCGTGCCGCCGCAGTTCGCCGGTCAATCGGTCGGCGAACGCGTCGTCGCCGACCCGGCCGATCATGGCGACTTGGGCGCCGGCGCGGGCGGCCGAAACGGCCTGGTTCGCCCCTTTGCCGCCGGGGTTCTCATGATAGGAAAGTGCCGCGATCGTTTCGCCCGGTTGAGGAAACTGAGACGTTCGCAGCACCAAGTCCATATTGATCGAGCCGACGACCGTCACCTTGGGCGTTGGGGTCGAGTTCGACACGCGATTACCTTTCGTTGGGCGTATAGCTCGACATGTGATGCGGCGGCTCGCTCGACAACAAGATCAGCGCCTCTTCGGCTCGCGGATGTTGCTTGTCGCTTAAAATTAGATACCGATCACGACCATTTTTTTGCGGCTCGAAAGTGACGGTAGAGTCGTCATTGACCGTAACTCGCCCAGGCTCCGAAAGATCGAAATAGCCGTAATCAGGACGCACGGCGTACAAGACCGAGGTCAGGTCCCAAGTGGGGCGATTGTGCGGCGGCTTGATGTAGAGATCGTACGCTTCGCTTACGGGATGATGTTTGACGTAATCGTAATCGCGCTGAATGCTTTTGTAAGGATATCTTAATTGCATGCCAATTTCGTAGCCGCTCCAGACGATCGGCGTGGGCCAATCGGCGACAAGACTTTGAGCGGCGGGGATATCTTTTTTGATGTTGTACTCGCCGAAGCGTCTCGACTGTTCCGGCGATTTGCCCGGTATCGTCCCAAACGAGCCGGCCATGATCGACAAGACGTGAACCTTTTGTTTGACAAGCTCGACGCCGGTTAAGGGGCTGACGTCATCCGCCGGCGACTTTAGCAGCTCGGCCAAATTGGTCGAGAACCCAACTTGGCAAATCGCGACCGAGCCGTCCTCGGCGTCGGCAAGCGCCTTGCGCAGTACGCTGACGGCGCTGGGCGCCGTTTTGCCCGACTTCAAATCGTGAGGATAGCGGACCTGACCGTCGTCTTGGGCCGAAGCCAAAACGTTGAATTTGCCCGCATCCGGGGTGACGCCGCTGCGGCAGACGCCGATCGGAATATCGCCGCGTCCATAAAAGGTGTTCAGGCAGTCGGTAAAGGGAGCGGCCAGCTCGTGGTCTTTCGTAATCGTGACGGCCAACAGCTCGCAATCGCCGCGAGACTGCAGCGAGTGGATCATCGCCAGCGCCAAGACGTCGTCGCAATCGTTGCCGATGTCGGTATCGAAGATGATAGGAATCGGGCGGTTCGCGGGCTCGTCGGCATGCAAGGTCGGAAGACAAAAACCGACGGCGACGGCCAATGACAATAAGCGTTTCCAGTTCATCATAGGGTGACCTTTCCGATCGAAGTGCGGGAAATCAGATTGACGGGAATCTTGTGCATTTTTTGACGAGGAACTTTTCCTTGAGCGATTTGAGTCGAGACGAGCGAAGCGGCGCGGCGGCCAAGGGCCGAAACGTCTTGGGCGATCGTCGTCAGCGGGGTCTGCATAAATTCGGCGAAGGCGACGTCGTCAAAGCTGATCAACGACAGATCGGCGGGAATGCGAAGCCCAAGCTCGCTTGCCGCGCGAATCGCGCCGAAGGCGTTGGGCGTGCTCATCGCGAACAGCGCCGTAACGTCGGGCGACTGCGTCAGCAAGCGCCTGGTCGAGCGGTAGCCAGACTCTTCGGTAAATTGATCGCCGTCGATCCGCGAAGGATCAAGTTGCAGGCCGACGCAGTGAAGCGCTTGCCGCACGCCTTGCAGGCGCAGGTCGCAGGGCAGGGTGCCGGCCAAACCTTGCAACACTCCGATCCGTCGGTGCCCATGCGCTAATAACAATTCGATCGCCTGGCGAGCGCCGGCGACATGGTCCGACGTAACTTGGATCATGTCGGAATCGGCCTGACAGCGATCGACGGCGACTAAAGGAACGCCGTCGCGGTGGACCCGTTCGAGATGGTCGAACTCGAGCCCAATCGGGCAAACGATCAGCGACTCGACGTTCCGCGCGACAAGTTGATCGATCAGCTCTCGTTCTTTCTCCACGCGGCCGTCGCTGTCGGCCAAAAGCGCCGAGAACCCTTCCGATTCGGCATGCACCGTGACGGCGCGGGCGATTGCCGAAAAGAAGGGGTTCGAGAGATCGGGCACCACGATCCCCAGCAAGCCGGTACGCCGCAAGCGAAGCGAACGCGCCACTTGACTCGGTCGAAAATCGAGACGCTCGGCGGTCTCTTTGACAAGCTGGGCCGTCGCCGGGCTGATGCGATACTTTTCGGCCAGCCCGTTGAGAGCGCGTGACGCGGTCGAAGCGCTCACCCCGGCCGCTTTGGCGACGTCGCTCAGAGTCGAATTGATGCGCGGTTTGGTCAATGTCGCAGACGTGATTCGAGTGGCGTGCAGTCAGGAAAACAAGATGCTCAATCGATTGTGCTGGTAGTATTGTCGAACGACGAGGCGTTTTCAAGCCGCGCGGTTCAATTTGCGAAAAAAAGCGAGATTTTCAGCCGACAGGGGAGTTCGCCTGCGTGCAGACGGCTTCGTAGAGCGTGCGATAGAGTCGCCGGGTTGGGGGCGGCTCGGCCGTTTTCGGGCAGTTCCCTATTCGCCTGTTGCCGCGGTTTGTTATAGTGAACGGCTTGTGGTCTACAATTGTTCACTTCTTCTTCGAGCGCGACGTTACGGATGGCCCGCGAAGCCTTATTGCAGCAGGGAGACGGATTCGGCCGAGACGACGAGCGGATGCTCCGCCCGCAATCGATGGGCGATATGGTAGGGCAGCGCGAAGTCGCCAAGCGGTTGCAGATTGTGGTCGACGCCGCGATGAAACGGGACGAACCGCTCGGGCATATCTTGTTCGACGGGCCGCCTGGTTTGGGCAAAACGACCTTTGCGACCTGCATTCCCAAAGACTTGGGGGTCAATTTTCAGTTGACCAGCGGGCCGGCGATTCAAGCGCCCAAAGACTTGGTTCCTTATCTGACGAACGCCGACGAACGTTCGGTCTTGTTCATCGACGAGATTCATCGCATTCCCAAGGCGGTCGAAGAATATCTCTACACGGCGATGGAAGACTTTCGGATCGACATCGTGCTCGGCGAAGGAACCAACGCCCGAACGATCAATTTGCAGATCAAGCCATTTACGCTGATTGGCGCGACGACCCGCAGCGGCATGTTATCGGCGCCGCTGCGCGATCGGTTTATCTTGCGCGAGCATCTCGACTTTTATACCGACGACGAGCTGGCCGAGATCGTCCGCCGCAATTCGAAAAAGCTAGGCGTAACGATCGACGACGAAGCGGCGCTGGAGATTTCAAAGCGTAGTCGCAGCACGCCTCGCGTGGCGAATAACCGCTTGCGATGGGTTCGCGACTTCGCCACCAGTCGCGCCGACGGGCATGTGACCTTGGCTTTGGCCCAGTCGGCGATGGAGATGCAGGCGATCGACGACCTGGGTCTCGACAAGCAAGATCGCAACTATCTCTCGACGTTGGTCCGCGTCTTTGGCGGAGGGCCTGCCGGCATCGAAGCGATCGCTCATACCATGAACGCGGCCGCCGATACGTTGGCGGACGAGGTCGAACCCTTTTTGTTGCGGACCGAGATGGTCGTGCGAACGCCGCGCGGCCGGGTCGTAACGACCAAGACGCTAGAGCACCTCAAGGCGTTCGGCAAGGGCTAGACGCTTCGCCTGGGACGCAGGCTGCTTGCGTTAGGACGGAGCGACTTGGGCTTTGTCCGAGATGTCTTTGCGGCACCAAGCGCCTTCCCAGCGGATTCGTTTGACCGCGGTGTAAGCTTGCAGCTTGGCGGTTGCGATCGAATCGCCGAGAGCGGTGACGCCCAAGACGCGTCCGCCGGAGGTGACGACGTCGCTGCCTTGCAAGGTCGTGCCGGCATGAAACACCTTGACGTCGGGCAATTGGGCCGCTTCCGACAGACCGCGAATCGCATGTCCTTTGGCGTACTCGCCGGGATATCCGTCGGAAGCCATCACGACGCAGACGGCGGGTCGCGGATCCCATTGCAACGGTTCAATCTCGGCCAAGCGGCCGTCGACGGTCGCCTCCAAGATGTCGACCAAGTCGGTCTTGAGCCGCATTAAAATCGGCTGGCATTCGGGGTCGCCCAGGCGAACGTTGTATTCCAAAACCTTGGGGCCTTGGTTGGTCATGATCAGCCCGGCGTACAAAACGCCGCGAAACGGCCGCCGCGAACGCTTGAGGGCATGTACGGTCGGCACGAGCACTCGCTCTTCGATTTCCGACATCATGCTCGGCGTGACGATCGGCGTGGGGCTATAGGCGCCCATGCCGCCGGTGTTGGGGCCTTCGTCGTTATCGAACGCCGGCTTGTGGTCTTGCGCCGGGGCCAGGGTGACGATCGCCTGGCCGTCGGTGATGGCCAAGACGCTGGCTTCCTGGCCGTCGAGCCGCTCTTCGATCACGATTTGATTGCCGGCTTCGCCAAAGATTTTTTCGCGGGCAATCTGGTCGATCGCTTCTAGGGCGTCTTGCGCTTTGCGGCAAACGGTGACGCCTTTGCCGGCGGCCAGTCCGTCCGCTTTGACGACGACCGGCACGTCTTCGCCTTCGTGCGGAAAACGGTCTTTAATGTATCGAGCGGCGCTGTCGGCGTCGCGAAACAGGCGATACTCGGCGGTCGGCACGTCGGCTTGGCGCAAGATGTTTTTGCAGAAGGCTTTGCTGCCTTCCATTTGGGCGGCCGCTTTGTTGGGGCCGAAGACCTTAAGCCCGGCGTCTTGAAAGGCGTCGACGATGCCGGCGACTAGCGGAGCTTCGGGGCCGACGACGGTCAGGCCGACCTGGTTTTGCTGGGCGAACTTGATTAGCCCGGCGAAATCGGTCGGGGCAATGTCGACGTTTTCGGCGTCTAGCGCGGTGCCGGCGTTGCCAGGTGCGACGAAGACGCGATCGACGCGCGAGCTTTGGCCCAATTTCCAAGCGAGTGCGTGTTCGCGTCCGCCGTTGCCGATTACTAATACGTTCATCGTGATAGAGCCTTTATGGGGCCGAAGTTCTTGCGTCGAATCTTTCATTCTACCGGGGAATCGAGCGGCTCGACAGATGCGATGCCAGCTGGTTCAAGTGGAACTGCGAGCTTACCACTCGCTAGGATGTGACAAATTGTCTCGCTCAAAAAAGGTTGACAGGGGGGATAGATCGAATACAACTTGGGCAGGAAATCACGGCAAACCGCACTAAAATGCTGTCGTTTACGCCGTAAGTCGTTTTTGCGATGCAGGTTGAACGAATTCGCCGTTGATTTTCTCCGCCGTCGGCGGTTAGATATCCTTCCCTAAGCTCAGGAATTGGGGCGACAATTTATCGATTGTCGATGCCGTTTCTGCCTTATCATCAACGAGAAGTTATCGATGGCTGACAAGAAAAAAATGTCGGTCGAGGATATTCTCGCCGCTTGTCGCAGCGACAAGCCAGGCGGCGGTGAGGATTCGCCGTCTGCCGATAGCTCTCCTGCTCAGGACGAGTCTCCTTCCGAGAAATCTTCCGCCGCCGATCCGGCGACTCCGGCCGAAGAATCGCCCGACGCCGACACAGGCGCAAGCGGCAAAAAGCCAAGCGAGATGTCGATCGAAGAGATGCTGGCAGCCGCGCGAGGAAAATCGAAGGGGGCGAAACCGTCAGGCGAAGCGAAGCCGAAAAAGGGCGAATCTAAAGCGGGTGAAGCGTCGCCGGGAGGCAAAAAGCCGAGCGAAATGTCGGTCGCCGAAATGTTGGCCGCCGCTCGCGGAGGCGCGAAAGGCAAGTCGGAAGAGAAATCGCCCGCTCCCCGGCCGGCTGCCAAGAAAGCGACCGCTGAGAAGTCGCCGGCGGAAAAACCGGCCGCGGCGGGGAAAAAGCAACCGGCGGGGCCGTTAGATACCCAAAGCATCTTGGCGTCGGCGCGCAAGAAAGAGAAAGCGGGCCCAATCACCAAGGCCGAAGCGGCTTCGCGCGGCGAATCGCCGCCGGCTTCGCCTGAGAAAAAGAAAGTCTCGATGCCGCCGCGTCCCGCTTATGCGGCGAAGGAGTCGCCGGTTCGAGCGGGCAAAGCGAAAGGCAAGCAGGAGGAGTCGCGGCGCGGCTTTATGGCTTGGGCGTTCGGCTCGAGCTTGGCGATCGGTTTTAGCGCGCTGACCCTGACCGGCTTGATCAGTTCGCTTGGTTTGGCGCGGTTCATGTTTCCGAACGTGCGAACCGAACCGCCGATGCAGTTTAAAGCAGGCACGCCGGCCGATTTGGCGCCTGGTCAGGTCGAGACCAAGTACAAGTCGCAGTTTGCGGTTTGGGTGGTGCGGGCCGAGTACGAAGGTCAGCCGCAGATTTACGCGTTAAGCACCGTTTGCACGCATTTGGGCTGTACGCCCAACTGGTTAGAAGCGGAACAGAAATTTAAGTGCCCCTGTCATGGCAGCGGGTTTTATAAGGATGGCGTCAATTTTGAAGGTCCCGCCCCGCGACCTTTAGAGCGTTACGCCATTCGTATCGCCGATGATGGACAACTCGAAATCGACAAAAGTCGCGTTTATCAACAAGAGTTGGGGCAGTGGGCTGATCCGGGGTCGTACGTCGCCCCGGCTTAGTCCAAACCAGCCGCACCACCGTTTCCGCAACGCGTCAATTAAGGGATCGCGCCGTCATGCCTTCGCTGAGCGAACACATCAAGAACTCGCAAATCTGGAAGAGCATCTTTCGGCATCCGATGCCGGTCGACCGACGCAATCGCATCGTAGTCGTGCTGACCAACTTTTTTCTGCATTTGCATCCCGTCTCGGTCAAGAAGCAGGGGATCGCGCTTAGTTACACCTGGTGCATGGGCGGGGTCACGTTTTTTCTGTTTCTGGTCGAAGCGGTGACCGGCGTCTTGTTGATGTTTTATTATCGCCCGACCTTGGAATGGGCGTTTAAAGATATTTTGGAGCTGCGCGACGTCAGCTCGATGGGCATCCTGCGCGAGATCCACCGGTGGGGCGCGCATGCGATGGTGATTACGGTTTGGCTCCATATGTACCGGGTCTTTTTGACCGGCAGTTATAAACCGCCGCGCGAATTTAATTGGGTCGTCGGCGTCATCTTGCTGCTGCTGACGTTGCTGTTGTCGTTTACCGGATACTTGCTGCCGTGGGATCAATTGGCGATTTGGGCGATCTCGGTCGGGTCGAATATGGCGAAAGCTCATCCCTTTTTAGGAAGCGCAGGACCGGGAAGCTCGCTGTTGACCGTGGGGGGCATTCCCTTAATTACTAGCGCCTCGGACGCGCGGTACGGGCTGTTGGGGGCGCGGTTCGTCGGCGAAGAGACGTTGAATCGATTTTACATTTTGCATTGCATCGCCATTCCGTTGGCGGTTTCGTTGTTGTTGGCGATTCACTTTTGGCGCGTCCGCAAAGACGGCGGCATTAGCGGGCCGTTATAGCGGAGCTGGGCGATAAGTGATTTGGGGAGTTTGGAACCCGCCGTTTTCGTAACTATTGAGTCGACGCCGTTATGCATCTAAGCCACGAAGAATTCCTGCAAAGCGTCAGCGGCTTTCTGGGGACGTTCTATTTGGCGCTGGCGATCATGAACGGGGTCGCCGCGTTTTATTTGTGGCAATTGGCCGAAGCGCGGCATCACCGCGAGCCGGGCGACGATTCGCCCCAAGATTCGCTGCTGGGCAAAAAAGCGTTCGGCTGCCTGTTTCTCGGGTTTTTGTTCGCAGTTATGTCGCCGTTGGCCTACAGCGGCAGTCCCACGATGATGGCGCCCATCTCGTTGCCGCAGTTTTTGGTCGACGGGGTGAACTATCTGTTCGCCGGATCGTTGGGGCCGGTGCTCTACAGCACGTTGTCGGTCGTGCTGCTGGCGGTGTTGTTTGTCGGGCGTCGTTTTTTCGTGCGGCCGGTCGTCGCTTGGATCACTTGGAACGGCATGCTGGTGTTGCTGGCGGTTTGCATGACCAACGCCAACTTCGCATCGATCGTGATGAAGCCGGACAACGTGCCGATCGTGGCGATGGTCTACTTACTGGCGTTTTTCACCTGGCTGGCGACCTATCAGGCGGTGCAAAACGACGATCGCGCGCAAGAGGGATTGCCGCCGTTGGAAAAACTGGATGACGAGAAAGTGTTGGTATGGCCCGATCTGGTTTATACCGAGTTGATTTGCATGGTGGCGATTACCGCCGTCTTGATCTTGTGGGCGGTCGTGTTGAAGGCCCCGTTGGAAGAGCCGGCTGACGCGGCGAAAACGCCGAACCCGTCGAAGGCGCCGTGGTACTTTCTCGGCCTGCAAGAGATGTTGGTTTATTACGATCCCTGGTTCGCCGGGGTGGTAGCGCCGCTAGTGATCGTGGGCGGTTTGATGGCGATTCCGTATCTCGACTTTAACAAGCTGGGTAACGGCTATTACACGATTGACCAGCGCAAATTCGCCTACGTCACGTTTCAGTTCGGCTTTTTGGTGTTGTGGGTGACGTTCATTATTTTGGGGACGTTTTTACGGGGGCCGAACTGGAATTTCTTCGGCCCGTTCGAGCAGTGGGACGTGCATAAAGTCGTGCCGCTGAACAATGTGGATTTGTCAGAGTTCTTTTGGGTGCAATGGCTCGGCATGCCGAAGCCGAAAGCGCCGCCCGACGTCGACGCCGGAACGGCGCTCGGTTATGCGCTGTGGCGCGAACTGCCGGGCATTGTGTTGCTGATCAGTTATTTCGCGTTGCTGCCGCCGATCTTGGCGACGACGGCGTTTCGTAAGTTTTTCCAGAAGATGGGGCTGATCCGGTTTATGGTGTTGGCCTCGCTGCTGCTGTTGATGGCGCTGTTTCCGATCAAGATGGTGCTGCGCTGGTCGTTCAACCTGAAATACATTATCGCCTTGCCTGAGTACTTGGCGAATTTTTGACGGCGTCGAATCAGGCGTACGGAGTTTGCGGCAATGCCGGCTAACGAAAAAATTTGGCGCAACATCAAGACGATGCACTTCGTCTTCGCGATTAGCAGCGTGTTTCTGCTGGCGGCGACGGTGATCATGTTTGCGCAAGATCATTTGCGGCAATGGAAGCCGATCCAGCGGAAATATCGGAGCGTCGAAGCGACCTTGGCCAATTGGCAGATCGCGCAGCAAAAGACCGAGGCGACCTTGTACTCGCATCATTTGCTTGAGACGCAGTTGTTGGCCGCCCGGGCGGTCGCGCCGAGCGAAACGCTGATGCGCCAGTTTCGAGACGCGGTCGACGCCGACGCCGCCGCTCGCCAAGAGTCGAAATACGATTTCTCGCGGATCGACGCCTCTTGGCAGGGGCTGCAAGATCAAGCGGCTCAACTGACCGAGGCGAAAGCAGCGGTCGCCGCCGACGAGGCGACCGCCGATCAAGAGGCGTCGCTGGTGCATTTTCAGGAGCTGCGCAGCGCGTTTATCGCTCGGCTCGCAGCGTTTGAAAAGGCGGCCAAGTTTCGCGAAGAGACGTTGCTGGGCAAAAAGAAATTTCGCAGCGCCGATCTCGACGCGGTGCGCAGCCGGTACGACTTGGCGATCCGCGACGAATTGGGCGCCGACAAAATTGCGACGATTCGCGAAGAGATTGCCCACGTCGAAGCGGACGTAGCCGCGTTAGACTTGGCCAATCAGCAGGCGACCGCGCATCGCAAAGAGCTAAGCCGAATTTTGCGAGAGATTGAAGGGGTGGGCGCCGAGATCGAAGCGGAAATTAAAGCGAATCAGATTGAATTGAATCAATTGGTCGAAGCTCGCGACGCGCGGCGCTCGACCTGGCTGAGCGACGAATTTCCGTTTTTGGGCAAGCGAGTGAATGAATTGCCGATTTTTGACGCGTTTAACACGTCGATCAAAATCGAGCAGATTTGGCTGCCGGAGCTAAAGCAAGATTTCAGTCATAAGATGGTCGCGCGGTTCGACCGTTGCATGACGTGCCATATGGGGATCGACAAGACGGAGCGGGGCGCGCCGACGAAACAACTCTTTCCGCATGCGCGGGAAGTGGCGCTGACGATGCCGACCCCCAGCAGCATGCCGGAAGAGGGAGTCGACGGGACGGCGCCGACGCTTGAATCGGTTTATGGAATTCGTTTGGCCGCCGAGGGTTTGCTAGACCCGGACGCGGTGACGGTTGAGCTAGTATTGCCCGAATCGCTGGCCGCCCAGGCCAAAGCGGCCGATCCGCAAGCGGCCCCCGGCGAGCGGCAGCGGCCGATGGGAGACGTTTTGCGACAGCGCGTCGCCGAAGACAAGTCGATCGCCGGATTGCATGGCCCCGATGGGTTGAAGTTTGGCGACGTCATTACCGAGATCGGCGGCAATTTGATCAACGACTCGGCTCAGGTCCGTCGTCTGTTGATGCAGAGCGCGCCGTTCGGCGATCAGGTCGAGATTAAAGTGCGCCGCGGTCTTGATCATCCTTACGCGTCGCATCCGCGACTTGATTTGTTCGTCGGTTCGTTGAGCCCGCACGAGGTTGGGAAGTTCGGCTGTACGATTTGTCACGAAGGTCAGGGGAACGCGACCGAGTTTAAATGGGCCTCGCACACTCCCAATTCGCTGAAAGAGATGCGACAATGGAAAGACGAGTACGGTTGGTTCGACAATCACTTCTGGCTGTATCCGATGCATTCGCAGCGGTTCGTCGAGTCGAGCTGCGTGAAGTGTCATCATGACGTCGTATCGTTAGAAGCGAGCGAAAAGTTTCCGCAACCGCCGGCGCCGAAAGTGGTCGAAGGCTATCACGCAATTTTGAAATACGGCTGCTTCGGCTGTCATGAGGTGAAGGGGGACGAAGGGGGCGGACGAACGATCGGCCCCGACTTACGGTTAGAGCCGAATTATTTCGCCACCGCGCAG
>JBITAD010000193.1:3449-3682 GCA_044439945.1 Blastopirellula sp. JB062 | reverse complement strand
TCTGACTGGCGCCGTATTACGGCGTACAAGTTTGCGTAAAGCGCAGCTTGACGGCGCAATCTTGATGGGCGCTGATCTTACTAGCGCAAACCTTGACGGCGCAAAGCTCGTGGGCGCAAAGCTAACAGGAGCGATCATTAAAGGAACGTTACTAGAAGGTGCGCCCCAAGAGATGCAAAACCGACAAAGTAAAGCCAAAGGCCCCTGTTGGAAGGTTTGGAAGTAAACCTTTA
>JBITAD010000193.1:1028-3439 GCA_044439945.1 Blastopirellula sp. JB062 | reverse complement strand
CAACACTCTTTTCATTCATTCGTATGTTACCTATTGCAATCAAGAAAGTTGCTATTTTTCTCTTGGGTAGCTCCTATGAATTTTCTAGAATTATAAGCGGCTGGTCGGTTCTTACCCCCGCATGTAATCCCTTAGAAACAGGTTGCATCCAGAAGTCGCGAGACCTCTTCGAGCAATCGTTTCGATCATAACCAGGATTAGAGACGGCCAAGGAAATAGGCGTAAGAGGCAAGCGTTCGCACCCTATGGCGAAGATCTCGCCTGCGAGTAGACGCTAGAGAAGCTGGCAAGATTACGAATCGTTTTCCAGAGACTTGCCGACGGCGAACAGACTCGCCCTCGGTGCGACTACGTTTCCTTAGCCTCGCTTAATTCGATCGAAACTCAATCCATCTAGCGGTGTTAGGTTTGCGTATGTCACAGTTGTCATAATTTCTTATAACAGCGGGCAAATGGGCAATCACATGATCCAGATCAAACATCGCGACTCCGGCGACGTTCTATTAGAAATGGACGCCGAATGTCTTCAAGGTCAAAAGCTGGTCGGCAAAAACCTAAAAGGAGCCGACCTTTCGAATCGAGTCTTGCGAAACTGCGTCTTCGATAGCGACAACTTAAACGGTTGTAATTTCGCCGGATCAGACCTGGAAGGCGCCTCGTTTATCGGCGCGTCGGTGCAAGACGCTGATTTCACCGATGCGAATTTGCAAAATACGCGTTTTACGGACGCCATCTTGTATCGCTCTCAGTTTAACGGCGCCAATATGACGGGGGCCAACCTGCGATACGCCAAAATGGAAAACTGCAACCTCAGCTCAGTTCGACTTGTCGAAGCCGATCTCAGCATGTGCGATTTACGGTGCAATCTCTCCGCCGCCAACTTAACTCGCGCGGATGTTCGCGGGGCCACCCTGACCGGGGCGAACCTGACCGGCGCCAAAATCGACGACGCCGACTTCACCGACGCCGATATGCATGACGCCAACATGACCGGCACGCTCATTGAGCGCGCCAAAAATGCCTGCACCAAGCATAAAAAATTTCAGCCGATCGCTCGCGCCAAACGACCTTGGTGGAAAGTTTGGGCTTAGGCGAAGCTGCGTAATCCCACGCTGACTCGATCGCCAATACGAGTCAGCCGATGTGACAGGCCGCCACCTTGCCCCCTCCCACAGCGGCAGCTTCGCGCGCCAGTTACGCGATTTTCTTGCAACCATCAATTCGGATGATCTGTTTTTTTCAAAAAAGAGCCTGCAAAGCTTCAAATCGTCAATTTCTACGACCTTGCTACCCTGCTTCCTCAGACCAACTGGGGGGCGGCCCGCGCCTAATCGCATCCCAAGCTCGTTTCGTCTGACCGCGCTGATTTCCGGGGCCTGATCGTCTACACTGGAAGTTTACATAGGCGCCGCTCTGGTCGGGGGGCGTGCGGGGATTCGGTTACGATATCCGCTCGCATGCAGTCCGGCGCCGCTAGCAACATTGAAACCGTAGAAATCATGAGTTTGCCGCAAATCGTCATCGTCGGTCGCCCGAACGTGGGCAAATCGAGCCTTTTTAACTGGCTTGCCGGCCGTCGCTTAGCGATCGTCGACAATGTGGCCGGCGTGACCCGCGACCGCATGACATATTTAATGCAGTGGCGCGATCGTTATTTCGAGATCGTCGATACCGGCGGAATCGGGGTGAACGACGTCGATGATCTGACGGATGAAATCGAACAGCAAATCGCGGTCGCCATCGATTCGGCCGACCTGATTCTGTTCGTCGTCGACACGCGCGACGGCATTTTGCCGCTCGACCAAGAGGTCGCACGACGCTTGCGCAGCGTCAACAAACCGATCGTGCTGGTTGCGAATAAAGCGGACGAATCGCACATGGACCATGAAGCCGACCAGTTTTATCAACTGGGGCGAGGCAAGTTGGTTCCGGTCAGCACGCTGCAAAATCGAAATAAAGAAGACCTGCTGAACGTCATTGCCGATCGCCTGCCCGACGCCGAGGAAGGCGAAATTACCGGCGAACCCGAGATGAAAATCGCGGTAGTAGGGCGGCGGAACGTCGGCAAAAGCACGTTTGTCAACTCGCTCGCTCGTGCCGAACGAATGATCGTCAGCGAAGTCGCCGGCACGACGCGTGACAGCGTCGACATTCGCTTCGAGCTTGACGGCAAGTCGTTTACCGCGATCGATACGCCGGGCTTACGACGTCGGGTTAGCGTCAAAACCGATATCGACTTCTATAGCACCCATCGGGCCGAGCGCAGCATCCGCCGCGCCGACGTCGTGTTGATGTTTTTCGACGCTTCGCAACAAATCAGCAAAGTCGACAAACAACTGGTCTCGTACATCGCCGAAAATTACAAGCCGGTAATTTTCGTCGTCAACAAGTGGGACCTGTACCACGACAAG
>JBITAD010000193.1:0-1018 GCA_044439945.1 Blastopirellula sp. JB062 | reverse complement strand
CGGAAAAAACGTCAAAGCGTTGCTGAACCACGCCCAGATGCTGTTTAAGCAATCGCGCGAGCGAATTTCGACCGGCGAGTTGAACCGAATCGTTCGGTTTGCGATCGAGCGAACGCCGCCGCCTCTCTACAAACTTCGCCGTCCGAAGATCTATTTTGCGACGCAGATTGGGGCTCAGCCGCCGACGATCGTGCTGAAGTGCAACTCGCCGAAGGCGTTTAGCGACGGCTACCGGCGTTATTTGCTCTCGATGCTCCGTGATCACGTCAGTTTTAGCGAAGTGCCGATCAAACTCTATCTGCATCGACGCCAGGAAGCTGAAGCGAAAGCGGCCGGCAGCGGAGAAGATGCGCCCGCTGCGCCAGATTCCGACTCGGGCGACGCGGCGGTCAGCGATATGCTGAACGATTCGCACGACGACTAAAACGGCATCAGCCCGCCGGCGGATTCGCGCAGCGCAAAAAAAAGGGCGAACCTTGCGGCTCGCCCTTCATGGGAAACGTTGAGTCGTTGTTATCGGCAGGTTTGGCAACTGCCGTCGCTGCAACCCGATCCGCAGCGATTAAACAAGCCGCAGCCGCGGTAATGGCAGCCGTTGTAGTTCGGTTCGCGATGCTTCCATGGACCGCGAACGTAGTAGACACCGAACTGGTACGTGTTGTTCGGCCAATATGGGGTCGGCTGCAAGTGCGACAAATCGCCCGCCGGACCTGGATTCACCGGCGTAAATTGGTGATTGATCGGCGTCATGCGGGTTGACGGCACGCCCCAGCTGTAATTGGTTTGCATCGAGGCGGTCGGCGGCACGACCAAGGCCATCGGCGTGTGCCAGTTCTGATAATAATACCCGCCGTGCCACGGATAGGTGGCGGCTTGCTCGGCGGCGATTACCGAAGCGTTGTTGTACGAAACGGGCCATCCGGCTTGAACGTTAGTCGCCAGCGCTGACGACATGCCGACGATAGCGGCGAATAATAGAAGGTTACGGGTCATCGCTCGAAATCCTTGCGTCGAAGTT
>JBITAD010000192.1:0-3682 GCA_044439945.1 Blastopirellula sp. JB062 | reverse complement strand
ATCACCAAAATGATCCAAGAGCTGAGCTCGCAATACAAGCCTGGCTCGCCTGACTACAAGGCCAGAGAAGAAGAAGTCGCTCGCCAACAGTCGGAACTGCAAGTCAAAATGACCCTGCAGAAAAAAGACTTCATGGAGAAAGAAGCGCGGATCTATTACAACGTCTACGATCAAGTCAAAAAGACGGTCTCCGCCTTCGCCGAACGAAACAACATCGCCTTGGTCTTGCGGTACAACAGCACCGAGATCGAAGCCGACAACCGCCAGTCGGTGCTAGAAGGCATCAATCGCCCGGTTATCTACCAAAACCGGATCGACATCACACAAGACGTGCTGGCGCTGCTCAACGCCGGAGTACCGGCCCAGGCTCGCGGCCCGCAAAACAATCAGATTCCGCGTTTTTAGGAATCGCTTTATTTGATTTGCAGTTAATGCGGCGGAGGCGTTACTGGCCCACCGCCGCTTGATATTCGCAGCACTCCCAATTCGCACTCGCCATCAATGAAGAAACAGTTGCTGCGTTACGACGGCGATTATCGCTATCAACAAACGCTCGCGTCATCCGTCTCGGTCGAAGGCGTCGGATACTGGTCAGGCAAATCGAACCGGGTCGAGTTTCGCCCCGCGCCGATCGACACCGGCATCACCTTCGTTCGCGAAGACCTGCCCAGTCGCCCGCATGTGCCCGCTTTGGCTTGCAATCGAATCGAAGTTCCGCGACGAACCAACTTGACCGTCGGCGGCGCTTCCGTCGAAATGGTCGAACATGTTTTGGCCGCCTTATCCGGCTTGCAGGTCGACAACTGCGAAGTGGCCGTCGTCGCTCCGGAGATGCCTGGACTCGACGGGTCGTCCGCCGCCTACGTCGACGCGATTCGTAAAGCCGGAATTGTCGAGCAACAAGCGGTCCGAAAGCTATTGATCGTTTCCGACATCGTTCGAGTCGGCGACGACGAAGCCTGGGTCGAAGCGCGTCCTAACGACAAATTGCAGCTCGATTTCAAATATCGACTCGATTACGGCTTCAATAGCCCGATCGGTCGCGAAACGCTCACCGGCACGTTTTCGCCAGAGCATTTCGAGCGAGAGTTGTCGTCGGCTCGCACGTTCATTCTCGAGAACGAAGCGGAATGGCTCCGCTCGCAAGGCCTTTGCCAGCAAGTCGGCTTTCAAGATTTGATCGTTTTCGGCCCGGAAGGACCGATCGAAAACGAACTACGTTTTGAAGACGAATGCGTCCGTCATAAAACGCTCGATTTGGTAGGCGACTTAGCGTTATCAGGCTGCGATATCGTCGGCTCGATTATCGCCTATCGCAGCGGACATCGCCTAAACGCCGAACTGGTCAAGCAGCTGTTACTCGAAAATCAAGTTCAATTGAGTCGACGCCGCTCGGCGTAAGTCTCTCTCACTAGGAACGATCGTCGCTGCGAACGCGGCGGCGAGCAAATCGGTTGGAAAGGATTCCGCCATGCTCCATCGTCGTCTAGCCGTTATCGGCGCCGGTCACCTAGGAAAAATTCATGCGCGCCTGGCGAAGCAAACCGCCGGGCTCGATCTGGTCGCGATCGTCGATCCGATCGCCGCGGCTCGAGAAGCTTCGGCGGCTGAGAACGAAGTCGCCGCGTACGCCGCCCATCACGAAATTGTCGATCAGATCGATGCGGCGATTATCGCCACGCCGACGCAGTATCACTTTGAAGTCGCCGCCGACCTGCTGACTCGCGGCGTCGATTTGCTCATCGAAAAACCGATCACCTTATCGGCGACGGACGCAGATCGCCTGATTCGCCTGGCGAAAGAGCACAATCGCGTCTTACAAGTGGGGCATGTCGAGCGATTCAACCCGGCGTTCGTCGCCGCCGCCCAACGAATCGATCGTCCCCGCTATATCGAAGCGGCGCGGACCAGCGGCTATTCGTTTCGCTCAGTCGATATCGGGGTCACGCTCGACCTGATGATTCATGACATTGATTTAGCGCTTTCGCTCGCCGATAGCGCTGTTGCCGACGTGACGGCCGTCGGCGCGACCCTGTTTGGCCCGCACGAAGATATGGTTCAAGCGCGGCTGACCTTCGAAAACGGTTGCGTCGCCAACCTGACCGCGTCGCGAAGCAGTTTTTCGCCCCGTCGCGAAATGAAAGTCTTCCATGCAGGCGGTTTCGTTCAAATCGATATGGGAACCCGTAAACTGCAGACGATCGCGCCAGATGCGCGACTCGCCGCGGACGACTTCGACGTGCACGCGCTGCCGCAGGCCGAAAAAGATCATATTCGGCAACACTTGTTCGAGTCGCTCTTGCCGCTGGAAGAAGTCGAACTGCCGGCGACCAACGCGATCGCCGATGAGCAAGCCGACTTCGTCCATGCCATCGAAACCGGCGAGTCGCCGCGCGTCGACGGCACGTCGGCTCGCAACGCCGTCGAGGTCGCGGACCGGGTCGCCCAATGCATTCAACGCCATGTATGGCATGACGCCGAACGTTCGGTACGAGGCCCGCAATTCACGCCGTTGCCTCGGGTGGCTCCGCAACATCACGACGCCGCATAACGCCGGCGTTTGATACCGTCAAAAAGATCGCAAGCCAAGCCGCATGTCATAATCGATGCGGCTTGGCTTTTTCGTACGCGCGAGAAAACCGACTTGTCGTTTAGGCCAAGTCGCGATCTTCAAACAAGATTAACGCCAGGAACAT
Organism: Blastopirellula sp. JB062; assembly: GCA_044439945.1. GTDB lineage: Bacteria > Planctomycetota > Planctomycetia > Pirellulales > Pirellulaceae > Blastopirellula. The sequence goes on along the minus strand of JBITAD010000192.1, from coordinate 986 downwards.
CGCCATCACGCTGTATAGCATGGCAAAGCATGCCGAGAGCGCAATGTACTCCATCGGCACCTCGCGGCCTGCGGAGATAGCGCCGTAAATCTCAAAGTTCTCTAGCACAGGCAAGACCGTCGCCAGCAAACCGGCGACAAACTTCACCGGTTCAAACCCGCTTGCCGAGACTTGCATGATCGCCGGCGTCAGGTGTCCCATGGCGTATACGCCGAAAGTGATCATAAAGTTGGCGATCATCGGCAACCGAGTCGAGATCGCAACGCTGACCGAAGCGAGCACGATCGTTTCGAGAAAGACCAACACGACGCCGGGGACGACGTCGACCGTTTCTTCGTGCAGCAGTTGCCAGCTAATTCCCTTTTCGCCGAATCGTTCGTACTCGAACGTCGCGCCTTCGCGCGAGTCGAACATCGGCTTGCTTGCGACGGCCGGCAAAAAGAAAAGGCTGACGATCACAAACAACACTGCGACGACCCCGACGATGCCGAGGAACTTGCCGATAATAAATTGCCGGCGGCTGACCGGTTTCGAGAGCAAAGTTAACGCCGTCTTGCCTTCGATTTCGTCCGAAATCGACGTGCTTGACGCCCAAATTGCGACCACCATGCCCAAGATCAGCATCACTTGCAGCCCGGTGTGCTTGAGCACTTTGATATCTTCGCCGAAAGTCTGATAGGGCAAGTAAATGGCCGCGATCATAAACAAACAGCCGATCACGGCGCAGATCATAAAGAGCAATTGCGAAATCTCGGAAGTTGCCGTCGCTTCCGAAATCGCCGCCGTCTTCGGAAAGAACATCGAGTAGCCAAAATAGGCGAAGTAAAGCGACGCGATAATCAGCGCGGTCGAAAAGATCGACACCGCTTCGACATGCTCCGGTTCGATCGTCACCGTCATTAAGCCGTCGATCGCCTGGTCGGTATCGTTACGAGCGAACAACTCGACCATTTGCCCCGGCGGAAGTTTGCGTGAGAGAAACGCCT
>JBITAD010000191.1:0-3685 GCA_044439945.1 Blastopirellula sp. JB062 | reverse complement strand
GAGACCGAATCGAGTCGTCAGGCATGCAGATCATCGGCTGGGATCCCTCGGTCAAGCAAATTCGATCTTGGGTCTTTGACTCTGACGGCGGTTTCGGCGAAGGGACTTGGAGCAAGAAAGGCGATTCGTGGCAGGTCCAACTTAACGGAGTAGCGCCAAATGGAAGCAAATCGTCTTCAGTCAACGTCTTTACCAAGATCGATGAAGACGCTTTCTCGTGGCAATCGGTATCACGCGTCTCAGGCGGAGAACTATTGCCGAACGTCGATCCCATTGTCGTTCGTCGGCAACTCGGGGAATAGCGGCATCAAGGTTATCGACAAGTCACGACGAGGCCCTCAACGCACAACCTTCTCTTCGGGGAGATTCTCATGCAACGTAACGCTTCTCTAATATTGATCGCTGTGGCAATAAGCCTTGTTGTCGTAAACGACGCCTTTGCACGAGGCGGCCGCGGCGGAGGAGGACGTGGGGGCGGTTTTAGCGGCGGCGGTCGCAGCGGTTTTAGCGGCGGGGGATCTCGCCCTTCGATGAGCCGCACCCCAGCAGTGAGCCGACCTTCTTCGCGTCCTGCGACGCGCCCCTCGACGCCCCGCCCTTCACGTCCTAGCGCTTCGCGGCCAAGCGTCACGCCTCCCAGGACGAGCACGCGCCCAGCCGGCGGCACCTCACGCCCCGGCGCAAACCGTCCTGCCGGCTCTCGGCCGGGCGCCGCCGGCAACGGAGGTCGCCCTAGCAGTCGAGACGTTCAGAACTTTCTCGGGCTAAGTCCGTCGACAGGGACGCGACCGAGCAATCGCCCCGCGGGATCACGTCCGGGCAATTTTCCAGGCAACGCGGCTGCCGGAATCGCAGGCGGCGCAGCAGGGAGCGCCGCCGCCGACTTCTTGCGTAACTCCGGAACACGTCCAGAAACTCTACCAGGCAATCGTCCCGGCGTTGGCGATCGACCTGGTGTTGGCGACCGACCTGGCGTTGGCAACCGACCTGGCGTTGGCAACAGGCCTGGGCCTGGAAACCGACCCGACCGGATCGAGAATCGAGGCGAACGCCATGCGAATCGCCTGGAACGGCGCGACCATATCCGCGACCACATGCACGACCATCCCATTCGTGATTTCTGGGCCGATCACCCCCTTTGGGGCGCATGGGCGATCACGCGTCCATTTCGCTGGGCTGCTTGGTCTGGGCTAACCGGCTGGGGCAATTACGGCTGGTCAGAACCGTACTATTACGAATACGGCGAAAACGTCTATTACGAGGACGGCTCGGTCTATTACGGCGACGAAGTCTACTGCACCGAAGCCGAATACGCCGACCAAGCCCAAACGATCGCCGAAAGCGCTCCCGACATCCCAGCGGATCAGTGCGAGTGGATGCCGCTCGGCGTTTTCGCATTGACGGAAGATGGCCAGAAAGATGGCCCCGACCCAACTTTGTTCCTACAAATGGCGATCAGCAAAGAAGGGATCCTCTCTGGAACTTTAAACAATACGGTGACGAACGAGACGCAAACGATCGAGGGCATGGTCGATAAAAAAACTCAGCGTTGCGCCTGGAACGTCGTCGGCAAGTCTCGTCCGATTATGGAAGCTGGCATTTCGAACTTAACCAAAGATACGGCTCCAGCGCTGGTACACTTTGCAGACGGAACCACGCAGCAATGGCTGATGGTCCATCTTGACGATCCGGACGCTCAAACCCCTTAAAGCATCATGGAATTTGCACCTATGCCAAGGCATCGAGGCCCTAGCGCCGCAATGATAACGTTGCTCCTATTCGTAGGTTGCGGCGCGCCTTCGTCCGAATCAACGCCGATTCGCCCCGTCCGCTCGATCAACGTCGGAAATTTGACGGCGGTTAACAGTCGCGAGTTTCCTGGTCGCGCTCAGGCGAAAGACGAAGTCGACTTATCGTTTCAAGTATCGGGACCGCTCATTTCACTTCCGGTCGAAGTGGGCGATATCGTCAAAAAAGGTCAAGTGATCGCGGTCATCGATCCGCGCGATTTTGAAGCGGCGCTGGCGAGCAGCCAAGGGAACCTGGAACGCGCCAAAGCGAATCTTCAGGCAATGGAAGCAGGCGCTCGTCCAGAAGAAATCGCCCAACTCAAAGCGGCGCTCGCCCAAGCCAAATCGATTCGCGAACAGGCCATCGCCGAGCATGAGCGCAGCGAAAACTTGATCAAAACGAAGGCGATTTCCCAATCGCAATTCGATGTTACGCTCTCCCGAAAACTAAGCACGGAAGCCGAAGTCAGCAGTGCCGAAGAAGCGCTGAACATCGGCTTAAAAGGGGCGCGAGAAGAAGACCTTGAAGCAAAAAAAGCGGAAATCCGCGCCTTGGAAGCGGCGGTCAAGTCGGCCGAAAACCAATTGGAATACGCCACCATGACGGCCCCCTTTGATGGAGAAGTCGCCGCGCTCTATGTCGACAACTATCAAACCGTACAAGCGAAACAGCCCGTACTACGTCTCCTGAATACCGCCAAGATCGAGATCACCATCCAGGTACCGGAGACCCTGATTTCGCTCGTACCGCAGGTTAAAAAAGCCGCCTGCCGTTTCGATGCGTTCCCCCAACGCGAATTTTTCGGTAAGGTCACGAAGATCAGTCGCGAAGCCTCTCAAACGACGCGGACTTATCCGGTCACGATCGAGCTTAATCAACCGGAAGACATTCGCATTCTTCCCGGCATGGCGGCGACGGTTCGAAATCATGCGGAGGAAGCGGATAAATCGACCCCGGCTGAGCTGATCGTGCCGACCAGCGCATTATTTACGCCTTCGGACAGCCCGCAAACCTTCGTCTGGATTGTTGATCCCAGCACGAAAAAAGTCGCACGTCGCGAAGTCAAAACAGGCGATCTGACTCCGGTCGGCATCAACGTCATTGAAGGCCTGCGCAGCGGCGACACGGTAGTGATAGCAGGCGTGAACATGCTGAGCGAAGGCCAACAAGTCAAGCTGCAATGATTCGCTACCACCAACCTCGTCAACGCTTGTTCGTCGATTAGGGCGAAGCACCGATCTATCACTGTGAAATGGAATGTCCATGAATCTGGCTGCCCTATCCATCCAAAAGCGAGCCGTCGCCTATTTCGGCGTGCTCTTGGTTATCGCGGGAGGCATCTTTTGCTATTTCCAGCTTGGCCAGTTAGAAGACCCTGAGTTTTCGGTTAAGACGGCCGTCATCACGACGACTTATCCGGGCGCAAGCGCCGAGCAAGTCGAGTTGGAAGTGACGGATCGCATCGAGACCAAGCTTCAAGAAATGGCGGAACTCAAAAACGTCTATTCAAATTCGCGGGCTGGGCTCTCAATTATCAAGGTTGATATCAAAAGCAATTACTGGTCGGATCGGCTTCCGCAAGTCTGGGACATCCTTCGAAAAAAAGTCGCGGACGTCGAACCGACGCTGCCAAGCGGCGCCGGTAAACCGGTCGTGGGCGATGACTTCGGCTACGTCTTCGGTTTTCTATTAGCCGTCAGTAGCGATGGTTTCAGCTACGCCGAGCTAGAAAAATACGTCAAAGACATGCGCAAAGAGTTAAGCGTCGTTAAAGGCGTAGCGCGTGTCGACTTTTGGGGCGTTCAAGAGAAACGGATCTATCTTGAAGTTTCCTCCGCTCAATTGGCCGAATTAAACCTAACGCCCGCGCAAATTATCGATACCCTGCAAGGAC
>JBITAD010000190.1:0-3686 GCA_044439945.1 Blastopirellula sp. JB062 | reverse complement strand
CTCTAATTCAAACCCGTCTGATTGAGCGGGGGGGAAAGCTTTACCCCTCAAATCTCCTTGGCGGTCTTATTTGCAGACTGTTAACGGCTTGATCGATACCCTAACCCTACAATTTGACCAAGCCTGCCGCGATCTGGACGAATCAGGTCGACGGAACGGGTAAGGAGGTTTACAATCGCGCTTGCGGTCAATATCAGGACGGGCGTTATCCTTCCCCCCATGGATGCGATGCTTGCCGTCGCTGCTGGCGGCCGCGCCAACTCGCCCTTTGCGACGTGCGATCCGGTCAGCCGTTCGTCGAATACGACACCTAGCGGCCGATCAGGAAGATGCGCATGTTGGACGCCGCTCAATTTCTTGCCCAAGTCGAAGTTCAAACTTGGTTGCAAAGAGGCCTGATCGCATTTTTCGTCCTCTTAGGGCTGATCCTGATTTTTCTAATCATTCGCTACGGCGCGATCTGGATTCAAGCTTACGTCTCCGGCGCCGAGATCAGCTTGATGAGTTTGATCGGCATGACTTTGCGACAAGTTCCCGCCGCGCGAATCGTGACGGCCAAGATCATGGCCAAGCAGGCCGGCTTAAACATTGATTATCGAACCGGCATCAGCACGCAAAAGCTCGAAGCGCATTATCTGGCCGGCGGAAACGTGATCCGCCTGGTGCAGGCGTTGATCGCCGCCCATCGCGCCGTGATCGATCTCGACTTTGAACGCGCGGCGGCGATCGAACTGGCTGGCCGCGACGTCTTCGACGCGGTTCGCACAAGCGTCTCGCCCAAAGTGATCGACTGCCCGAAACCGGTCGGCGGCGTGCATAACGCGCTAAACGCCGTCGCCAAAGATGGGGTCGAGTTGTTGGTTCGCGCCCGAGTGACGGTACGCACCAATCTTGCGCAGTTGATCGGCGGCGCGACCGAAGATACGATCATCGCCCGCGTCTGCGAAGGGATCGTAACGGTCATCGGTTCGTCCGATACGCACATGCAAGTGTTAGAAACGCCTGCCAGCATTTCGGAAGGAGTATTGCGACACGGACTAGACGCCAACACCGCGTTTGAGATCGTTTCGATCGATATCATGGACGTCGACGTCGGCAAAAACATCGGCGCTCGCCTGCAGACCGATCAGGCCGAAGCCGACACCCGAGTCGCCCGCGCGAAAGCCGAAATTCGACGCGCCGACGCGATCGCCAAAGAGCAGCAAAACTCGGCCAAAGTAGTCGATTGTCGAGTCGCCCTGATCCGCGCCGAGGCCGAAGTGCCCAAGGCGCTGGCCTTTGCGATTCGAGCCGGCAACTTGGCCCCGCAAGGCAGACCCGCCGCTTTTGCGAAACGCTCGCCTCAACAACGCCCGCTCGATCGTTTGGCGATCGACGGCCCGCTGCTCAATCGCTCGCAACAAGGCGACAAGCCCGATACGTAACGCCGATCAAGCCGCTATTGCGGCTTGATCGCCTGCGTGGCGACATATGTCGGCGAGTAACGATTGAGCGGGGTCGCGGCGTCTTCCCACCAATCTTCGTACAGATCGATCAAGCTCAAGCCGGCCGCCAGTTGCCCGCCGATCAGCGTCTCTAGGCTATGGCTAAACTCCAGCGCGTCGCCGTCGGCAAGTTGGCGCCGCCGCTTTGCGTCTAACGTCGCGTCGTTCGATTCGTCGTACGGCAGCGCGTTACGAATCGATAAGGTTCCGTCCTCGTTCTCTTCGTGATCGAACAGAAAAAAACTGGGGTTCATAAAGCCGGTCAACAGTCGCCCGCCGCGCCGCAATACCCGCGCGCATTCGCTCCATACGGGCAACACGTCGGGCACAAACAGGGTCGAGCAAGGATTAAAGATCAAATCGAACGACTCGTCGGCAAACCTCGAAAGATCGGCCATGTCGCCTTGCTCGCATCGTAGCGTCAGTTGGTTGCTTTCGGCCGTCCGCCGATCGAGCGCCAGTTGCTCGTCGGAAAGATCAAAGCTGACGACCTTCGCCCCGGCGGCCGCCAAGATCGGCGCCTGCTGACCCCCGCCCGACGCCAGGCACAACAGGTCTTTGCCTGACAGCTTGCCGAACCACTCGTGCGGGGTCGCTTTGTTGGGGGTTAACAAGACTTGCCAGTCCCCTGCCCTGGCCCGCTCGATCGTCGCCGGGTCGGTCGGTATCGACCAGCGATCGCCGTCACGAGCGAAACCGTTCCAGGCGTTGCGATTGTGCGCTAAGATTCGTGCCGGTGTCGGTCGCGTCATGGCCTTCGGTCATCCGTCTGTTCAGTGTGATGCGTCATACCGCCCCGCTTACGACGCGCCGCCTACGATGGAGGTTCGGCCTGAAAGTTCGAGATACCGCCGACTCGTTTTCGCCAAGCGATTTTAAGGAGCAGTCTAACATGAAACGCAACCCTCTTTGGCTCCAGGCGATTTTCGGTTCGCTACTGCTAGCTGCTCTGGCGAGCGTCGGCCGTAGTTTCGCCGAAGAGATCCGACATCCCTACCCGCCCGGCAAACTGGGCGAAGTCGTCCGATTGGGCGAAGCGATCGTCAATCAGACCGACCGACATCCGTTGTCAAAACCGTTCGTCGGCAACGCGCTGCGTTGCACCTCGTGTCATTTAGATGGGGGCAAGCATCCCCAGGCAGGCAGCTTTCGGCAAACGGCCGCCGCCTATCCGGCCTGGTCGCCGCGCGAAAAACGGGTCATTACGCTAGAAGATCGCGTACTGAATTGTTTTATGCGCAGTCAAAACGGCATACGTCCGCCGAACGGCAGTCAAGTTTCGGTCGCCGTCACGACCTACATCACTTGGCTCTCAAGCGGCGCCCCCATTCAAATGAACGCCGCCAAACCGCTAGGCCCCAATCATGTGCCGCCGCTTGATCTAACGAAAAATCAACCCGCCGATATCCAGCGCGGCAAGATTGTCTATCAGCAAAATTGCGCCGATTGCCACGGCGAAACGGGGAGCGGCGATCCCGACAATCCGCCGCTGTGGGGCGATCGTTCGTACAACGACGGCGCCGGATTAAGCCGGATCGATAAATTGGCCTCTTGGCTCAAAGTGGCGATGCCGCTCGACGACCCAATTTTGACCGAACAAGAAGCGATCGATGTCGCCGCCTTCGTTAACAGTCACCCGCGGCCCCGCTTTCTGCTCAAAGAGCATCTTCCTCCGCCTGATCGCCGCGGCGAGTATAACGCCGAGCCGTAATGGACCTGACTTCGGGAAATTATTGCACAGGCTGAAAAAAAATTGGAATTATCTATTGACATGTACTTTGTAAATGCTTAGGCTTTATTTATTGTTTTGTCGCATGTTTCTGCGGTAAGCAGGGCGACGTCCACGTAGGGCGATCGCGGTTTCTATTTTCAGACAGATACGGGCGAAGCTGTGGCCGTTGCATGGCGTCGGCCGCGCTCGCAATACGCACTTTTGATAGGGAGCATTCGTATGTTGGATGTCAAACGGCGCGATGCGCCATTGGGCGAAGTTCGTCATCAGTTTACTCAAACTGCCAAAACGCCGCTTTTGCAACGCGATCAAGCGACTGAATGCCGGCAGGCCTCCGCCGCACGTACATGTTCGCCCTGGCGGTTGGGCGGCTTGATTCTCGGCGCTGAAAGCTGGCAAGAGAAGATCGTCAGCCCGCGCAACGGATCTGTTTTGGGCGCGACCGGTCCGCCCCTTAGCGGGCGTAGATT
>JBITAD010000189.1:0-3687 GCA_044439945.1 Blastopirellula sp. JB062 | reverse complement strand
GTGGAAAACGCTAATTGTGTGGGAATGCGAGACAAAACGGGGAAACTTGCCGCGTCTGGCCCGAAAACTGCAGAAATTTTTGGCCGGACAGCCGGAATAACGAGGTGAGCCCGGCGCCGATTCAGGATGAAAAACTTGGAAAAAGGTTAGGTTTGTTGCTTTCGGCGAACCATCGGCTATTCTGGAAAGATGCTTTCGCAAACCGCGAAGACTTCCTATTTCCCCAATGCTTATCTCGCGATCCAGGCCTTCTGAATCGTTATCGACTTCAATCGAGGGATGCGTCATGTCGTTTCGACTACTCTTGGCTATCGGCATTACGTCGCTAGTCGCCCAAAGCGCTTCGGCCCAGTGGTACTACAACACTGGCGCCCAAGCATCGACCGTTGCGGAAAGTCAGGCACGCGGCTTGGCTGATATCGTACGCGCTCAAGGCGAGTACAACCTGAATACGGCACGCGCCGCGATCGATGTTGAAGAAGCGCGCAGTCAGTACATCGAAAATCGAAATCGCGCCCAGCAAGTCTATTTTGAAATGCGCCGCCGCAATGACGAGTACCGTGCGGAAAAGGCAGGCCCCAAACCGACCAGCGAACAACTGTTTCGCTTCAATCAAGAACGAGCCCCGCAGCGTCTTGCCGCATCCCAGTTAGACCCGTTAACCGGCGAGATCAACTGGCCCTTCATATTGACGGACAAACCGTACGACGAATATCGCGAAAAACTGAATCTGGCATTTGCCATGCGTGCTCGCGAAGGGTCGTACGCCAACGTTGACGAGTATCGCAACGTGACAGGCACGGCGAACTCGATGTTCGACGAACTGAAGCAACGGATTCGCGATTACTCGCCGCAAGATTTCGTCGATGCGAGCAACTTCATGAAGTCGTTGGTCTACGACGCCCAATTCCCCTCGGGCTAATCCGACCTCCCGCTTTACAAGCTATTCTCATCTTTAGAACCCTCGTCGCAGCAGACGTTAATTTCTGCGGAGTATGCAATGTACCTACGACTCATGTTGTCTGTGGCACTGCCGATGGCAGTCGTTTCGATCGTTTGGGCCGATGCGGCCGATTCAATCAAAAAACTGTCTAGCCCAGGCGCCGAAGCAGTCGCCGCAGCCGATGCGTTGGCGCGCCATCCGGAAGATGCCGATAAGGCGGTTCCCGCACTGATCAAGGCGCTTGCAAGCGACAATGAGGAACTGCGTTGGCACGCCGCCCGCGCGCTGGCCGAGTACGAAACCGCGGCCGCTCCTGCGGTTGACGCGCTGACCAAAGGTCTCGACGACTCTGACCCTGAAGTTCGCGCCTACAGCGCTTACGCATTGGGCGAGATTGGCGAAAAAGCGATGCCGGCGGTGCCTGCTTTAATTAAAAAGATCACCGACCCCGAAGCGATCGTACGCCGTGCGGCGATGAACGCCGTTCGCAAACTGCCGACCGATCCGAACGAAACCTTACCGCTGATCGCCAAAATTTTGGAAGACGCCGATCCGAGCGTCATTGTTCCTGCGTTGCACACCTTGGCCGAAGCGGGCAAGAAGTCGCTTCCCGTCTTGAAAAAAGCATTGACCACCGAACGAGGCGCCTATTGGGCCTGTTTGATCGCCGCCGAGATGGGGCCAGAGGCGGCCAGCGCTTCGCCGAATTTGGCGGAAGTGCTAAAGTCGCACAAAGACCCTGACACCCGCATGCAGGCGGCGGTCGCATTGGGCGAGATCGGCCCCGGCGCCAAGCCGGCGGTCGGCCAATTAGCCGCCAGTCTGGAAGGGGACGACTCGATGGCCGTGCGATACGCTTCGGCGTATGCGTTGGGCGTGATCAAAGATCCCGCCGCAGAGCCAGCCCTCGAATCGGCCGCTCACTCGAATGACGAATTCATGCACATGCTCGGCGAGTGGGCGCTCGCCCGCATTCACCCAGAAGATGAAGAAGCGGTCGAGCATGCGGTCGACGATCTGGTCGAAGGCATGAAAAGCAAGAATGCGAACGTCCGTGCGGCGGCGGCTCGCTGCCTGACCGAACTGGACGCTCCGCGTGAGTTGGTCGCTCCGGTCTTGCTAAAAGCGCTCTCAGACGCTGACCCGACCGTGGTCGCCAACATTCGCGATTCGATCGTTACCCTTGGCCCGAAAGCGACGCCCCGGTTGGCCAAAGCGCTGGAGACGGAAGGCCTGCGGATGCATGCGTTGGCGATCTTGCGACAGCTTGGACCTGACGGCAAAGCTGCGGTGCCGGCGCTCATCGAAACGCTGAAAGTCGAAAACGGCGAAGTGCAAAGCGAGACGCTAATGGTGCTGGGCGGACTCGGCGAATCAGCGGCGCCGGCCGTTGAACCGATCGCCGCGTTCTTAAGCAATCCTAGCGTCGGCTTGCAGCAAAGCGCCCTGTACGCACTGGGTAGCGTTGGTCCCGCGGCCAAGCCGGCGATCCCGCAGATCACGCCGCTGTTAGACAGCGAAATCGGCTTTACCAAAGTCGCCGCCGGTTGGGCGATCGCTCATATTGACCCGACGAGCGCTGCGGCCGCCAACGCGACCCCGGTCCTCGCCTCGGCGTTGTCGGACGGAACCGAACTGGTTCGTTTAGAAGCGGCCAAGGCGCTTGGCCTGTTCGGCAAACAAGCGGCAAGCTCGAAAGAGGCCTTGTCCAAAGCGGCTGCCGACGACCCTTCCGACGCGGTTCGCGCCGCCGCGAAAGAAGCGTTGAGCAAAATTTAGACGCAGCAAACAGACCGAACGATTTCTCATTACTAGCCGCTCTACGAATGTGTAGAGCGGCTTTTTTTGAGTCCTGTCGCGCTCGCCAGCCTAATCGACCGAGTACGAATCGAATTTGCAGAATAACACGTTATGGAAGTTTCCAGATGTTGAAATAGGCCCAATCGGATGACGCTCACTTTTCTCTCTCGAATCGCAACTGGGACGCTTGCCATTTTAGAGATGCATACATTAGCATGACGCCAATAGCGATTGTGCGTGCGTTCCGATATTCGCCAGCTATCTTGCTTTTTCGTGCCGGCGGTTCTTACCTTCGTTGAGATTCGATCGTGCCGAGATTTCTGCAGTCCGCCTTTTTTGGGTACTTTGTCGCCATCGTCGCCTCGGCGGCCAGTCTTGGGTTGGGATTGATTCTCACGACCCACTTGGGCGAGTCGGCGGCGATGATGCTGCTAGTGACCGCGGTCTTAATTGCGTCGTGGTGGGGCGGGTTTTATCCCGGTCTGTTGGCGACCACGCTTTGCGTCGCCGTCGGCAGCTACTATTTTCTATCTCCCTTCTTTTCGCCGCGCGTCGATAGCGCTAGCGATCTATTGCGGGTCGCCCTGTTTTTCGTCATCGGCGTATTGATCGCCATCGTCAACGAAGCGAAACGTCGCGCGGTACTGCGCGAAATTAAGCGCCGCGAGGAACTCCGCCTGATCATGTCGAGCATCGGCGACGCGGTCATCACGACCGACGTCAACGGCAAAATCACCGGCTTAAACCCCGTCGCGGAAGCGCTAACCGGCTGGACGTCGGATTCGGCGGTCGGACGCCCTTTGACGCATGTATTTCGCCTGGTTCACCAACATTCTCGCAAGACGATCGACAACGTCGCTTTGCGCGCGGCGACCGAAGAAGCGACGGTCGGCGCTTCGGCGGATTCCATCCTGATTGCGAAGGATGGGCACGAGCTGCCGGTC
>JBITAD010000188.1:0-3690 GCA_044439945.1 Blastopirellula sp. JB062 | reverse complement strand
AAATAGGCGATCAAGTCGAGAATCTCTTCCTGAGTCAGCGTGTTGATCAGCCCGTTGGGCATCTCCGATTGAGGCGAATGCTTCATCCCTTCGACTTCGTCTTTCTTGACTTCGGTCAATTCTTTGGCGAACGGCCCCGTCCGAATCTGATAGGCGTCGTCCGTTTCGTTGATGACCCGACCGACCAAAATGTCGCCGGTATCGGTTTGAAAGATCGTGTTGACGTATTGATCCGACACGACCTTCGAGGGCAAGATCATCGCTTCTAACACGTAAAGCGGCGCAAAGCGATTGCCGACCCCGGTCAAGTCAGGTCCGGTGCCGCCCCCTTGCCCTGCGTAGCGATGGCACTTGGCGCATTGGGCCGCTTCAAAGGCGGCGCGGCCTTTCTCGAAGTTGCGGCCCGACTCGACTTGAGGCAACAGCTTGATCAAATCGTCGACTTGCCAGTTATGCACGAACTGACGCGTCGTTTCGAGCTTGGCGACCTCTTCGGTCTGGGCGGCGCCGTCCATGATCTCTTTCAGTTCGGCTCGCTCCGCCTTGGCCAGTTTTTCGGCCGCATCATTGCGGATCTGCATCACGAACTTCTGGAAGCTGTTGCCGCCGCGATACTTCGTTTGCGCTAGGTTCATCCAACTGAAATAAGCTTTACGCTGATCCATGGTCCACCCTTGCGTCGCATTACGCAGCACGTAGGCGTAGAACATTTGATCTTGCTGCGTTTGACTGGCGAACAGTTGACGCATGCCCCGCTCGACAATGCCGGGCGCTTCGAGATAGACCAGCAAGTTAAACAACTCGCGGCTGACCTGCTCGCTCTCGGCCGGAAAACGGGGATTAAGCCGGGAGATCACCGCATCGTCGATCGCGGCGTTTCCTTTTCCGCCCAAGCGAATGTAGGCGAGCTGATACGCGCGCAGCGCATCGGTCGTCTGTTCTTCGCTCATCCGATCGTAAGGAAGCGAATTCAGCTTTTCGAGCACCGCGACCTGATCGTCTTTCTCACCGGTTCGACATAGCGCGGTCAGCGCTTGCAAGATCGCATTGACGTTGGTCTCTGCCAGCGCTTTCGCTTTCCACTGCTCAAGCGGTTGATTCTCTAGCGCGATGCGAGCCGCGTACCGAATCGCGCGATCATGACTGGCCAAGTTCGGCCAGATCTTGCCCAAGGCGCTGTCAGGGGCGGTCGTGTGCAGTTTTTCCAGTTCGCGGCGCAACTGACGAGCGGCACGACCTTCTTCGGCTTCGGTCGTTGCGATCGGAGCGGTCGATTCGTCGCCGACGTAAGTAACGCGATACAAGCCCGACTGCGTGCGGCGCCCGCCAATCGTAAAGTACATCGCGCCATCTTTCGGATTGACGCAAATATCAGTGACCGGCAGCGGTCGCCCAGTGACGAACTTTTCGAAGTTCGCCGTATAGGTCGCGCCCTGCGGACGCATGTGCACCGCATAGATCACGCCGTAAGTCCAGTCGTTGATGAACAACGCGCTTTGATATTTGGCCGGAAACTTAGCGCCCAATCCCATCTCGATGCCGGTGGGCGAACCCAGACCGATATCAACGACCGAACCGACGCTGTCGACGTAATAGTCCGGCCATTTTCCGGTGCCGTAACGCCAACCATATTCGGCGGCCGACACGGCGTGATTGACGCGCGTCGGACGATACCAGGGCGCCCCGGTGTCGTACTCCATGTCTGCGTCGTAAGTGAACAATTCGCCGTCGGCGTTGAACGCCATATCGTACGGATTGCGGAAGCCGGCGCAAAACAACTCCCAGTTCTTGCCGTCTTTGTCGGTCCGTGCGATCCAGCCGGCAGGCGCCATCTTGCCGGTCGCGTGCCCGTTGCCGTCGGGGTTGCGCGGCAGAAGCAAATCTTCCGCCCAATTCTTGTGGGGCGCGCCGACTTCGCTACCTTGCGGAATATCGGTATGGTTGCCCGCGATCACATACAACAACCCGTCCGGTCCCAGACGAATCGCGTGCGGACCATGTTCGCCGCCGCCTTGCAACTTCTTCAACAACTCGACCTTGTCGTATTGATCGTCGCCGTCGGTATCGGTCACCCGATAAAAGCCGGCGCCTTGCGCCGCTTTTCCGTTAACCGTAACGTACAGCGCGTCGTAAGCGCACAGCATGCCTTGCGAGTCGCCGATATTCACATCCAATTTTTCGATCTTGGTCGTCTCGGCGTCCGCCCCCGGGGTAATCCGATAGAGCCCGCCATATTGATCGGAACAGATCAGACGTCCCTTCGGATCGACGGTCATGCTGACCCACGACCCTTCTTCGCCCAGCGGCACCGAATAAAGTCGTTCGACCTGAAAACCGTCCAGCGCCTGAATGCTCGATTCCGGCGTCGCTTCGCCAGGCTTCACGGCGACGACCGCCGTTTTGACGTCGCCCCATGGCTTAACGCCCAATTTGCCGATCACCGCCGCATTCTTCCAATCAGCGGCGAAACCGGCACGGTCCCAACCCGGAGTCGCTTCGGCGCCGACCGACCACGATCCGTCGGAAACGTACTCCGCCTTTTTGCCATCTTTGTATTCGACTTCTAGCTTGACCAGCAGACCGGCAGCGCCCCAATTGTTTTTGGCGGCCGCCGCGACTAGCGCGCGTCCGTCGCGAATCAAACGGGTAACGTCCGCTTTTCCTAGCACCTTCCAATCAGAATGCTGAATAACCGGCTTGCCGTTGAAGTGAACCGTTACGTTATTGTCGGCGGTCGCATACAAAGTCGCTTTTTTGACGGGCCCCGACAGCTCAATTTCTTTTCGAGCGTATATCGTTTCGTTGTCCGCCGGTTTTTCTGAACACCAGATCCACAACGGCGTTTCGGCCCAGGCGACCGATGCGAAACAGAGTAAGACGAACCAAGATCCAAGTTGACGCATTCAGTAAGCCTCCCAGAAAAAGGGATGAAGATGATCGAGGAAGATGCGGTGGGCAGGATAATCGGGCGAGGAGCGAGACGCAGTGAAGCGAATCTCGCCGCGAACTCTTTACTTTAATAGTGAGCCGCCCCCGGTAAAGGGTGAAACTACTGTACACAGAATTATAAAGAAAACCAGACAACCCGCAGAGATTGTCACACCAGCGACGTTAATAAGGGACGTTATGCCGCCATACCGAAGGATAGCACCCAAATCCGCGATCGATTCTTTTGAAATCTTGATAAAACGATTGCCCGGCCAAAGTCGTCTACGCTACAAAGCCCGCTGTCTCATCGCTAGGAGCACTCAGAATGATCCGTCACGCACGCTTGGCCTTGTGGGGTCCGTTGACACTAATTTTCGCACTTTTTTGCGGTGCGATCGACGTTTCGGCGCAAACCGTGGTCATCATTCATGACCCGGTCCGACCAATTCCGCTGCCGCGCCCGATTCCCCTGCCGACTCCGCAACCGGTACGCGAATCTTATAAAATCAAAAGCCTTGAAATCGACGCCGATATCGAAGATCAAATCGCCAAAGTTCAAGTCTCGCAAACTTTCGAAAACACCTGCAGTCGCCAGTTACAGGCGTCGTTTCTTTTTCCGCTACCTTACGACGGCGCGATCGATAGCCTGACTCTGCTGGTCGACGGCAAAGAATTTCCGGCGAAATTGCTTCCGAAAGAGGAAGCGCGCAAGATCTACTAAGAAATCGTCCGCAAAAATCAAGACCCAGCCCTTTTGGAGTG
>JBITAD010000187.1:0-3695 GCA_044439945.1 Blastopirellula sp. JB062 | reverse complement strand
TCGACAATAAGTTAATCGCCGCCTGCATGATCATGTCGCGATCGACCAGCACGCCCAGATACATCGGGCTAAGGTCTGATACGAGCGTAATGTTCTTTTGCTCGGCGGTCGGTTGGACGATACGAAACGCCTCTTCTAACAGCTCGTTGAGCGAACGCGGCTTTTTGTTGACGTTGACCACGCCCGCTTCGATGCGCGCCAAATTCAGCAGATTGTCGATCAACCGTTGCAAGCGATCGGCTTGACTGTTGATGACCAGCAAGAATTCGTCTCGCGTCTCTTCGTCTTCGGCTTCGCCGTCCGCCAGCAGTTCGACGTAGGCCTTGATGCCGGCGAGCGGAGTTTTCATTTCATGACTGACGGCCGAGACGAATTCGGCGTTGCGCCGCTGGATCGCCTTGTATCCGCTGATGTCGCGCAGTACCGCGACGGCGCCGAAGTTCGGTTCGCCGGCGTCCATTTCGTTATCTAAATGTTGCGCCATCGTGCTGACGGTGATGCGATACCAATGCTTGTCGCCTGCAGAGTCGAGCATTTCAACTTCGCTGACGCGCTGGGTCGGAGTCGTCCGTCGCCTGGTTTCTTCCAGCAGTTGAACCACGCCTTCAGCTGCGATCGCGTCCTGAACTGTCAGCTTTTCCGCTTGTTCGACAATTCCAAACAGCTCGCGGGCGACCTCGTTGGCGAAGATGATTTCGTCGTATTGATTCGTCATCATCACCGGTTCCGACAAGTTCTCGACGATCTCGCGCATCTGTTCGTGGCGCAAGCCGGTTAAATGCGCTTTGACCTCGCTGCGAACTCGCGACTGTTGCAACTGCCGGGCGTCGTCGGCCAGCGATTGCATGCGTTGATAGCATTGTTCAAGCGGAGCTTTCCATTGATGCAATTCGCGCGCTTGCGGACAGGCCGCAAACACGTCGTCATGTTCCAAGTGTTCGAGCGGGGCGTTGGCCAGCAGATGAAACTGGCGTATCGCACGTTCTTCGTTATATTGCGCGCTTCGCCACAATAAGAAACAGGCGATTGCCGCCAGGGCGGATGTGACGCAAGCGAGCGAGCTGCCGACGCCCAACTCGCCGGTGATCAGACAAGCGGCGGTCGCTGCGACGAACAACAGCGCGCAGATGATTGCGGCTATCAATTCTTTCGCGACTGGCAACTTCGAGATCATCGGTTCCGCTCGTTTTCATAAATCGTATCGAGAATGCCCCGCCGCAACGGCCGCCGGCGCATGAAGATCGCCCCCCATCGTGGATGGACGTCTAACCAAAATTAGGTCGGACAAAGCGTTTGTCCAAAAATCACTGCGATCGAACCTGCGCTAGATGTCCCCCTTTTCGGGGTTTATTGCGCTGAAGATGCCGATTATGCCAATCGCGCTTAGAGAATCAGATAAGCTTGGCGGCTACGGTTAAGCGATCCTGATTTCCGGCTTTTCCTCGACCCGAGTCGCTTGCAAGCTTTGGCCTAGCTGTTGCAGTTCGTCTCCCGCTTCGTATTGAAACGAAATTTCGATCATGTCTCCCGCTGCGACCTGAAACGGCGTTTCGATCGGCATCACCAAAAACTGGTTATGCCAGGGGATGACGCGCTCGGACTCAACCTCGACCGCCAGCGCGTTCTTGGTGATAAAGCGGACGGCGTTGAGCGTCCCATCGCGAGTCATGACAAACTTGCCGCGCCAGGCGATCTGATTGCGCAGCGGTTTGTCGTACCACACCATGTGATGAACGGCCGGTTCCGCCAAGATGTCGGTATCGGCATGGCTCTCGGCTGGCGCTTGAAAAAGGGGGCCGGTCGCCAGGAAGCCTTCAAACTCAAAATTTTGTTCGACCGGCTGGCATGCCAGCAACGTTCCTTCCGGAATAAATCGCGGCAGCCTCGCCCCATGCTGGCGCTGATAGTTGCGCTGAAACGCCGCAATCACGTCGATCTGTTTTTCGCGTAGCAAGCCGACATGCAGCATTTCGCAAATGACGGCGTCCATTGGCGTCGGCGCAACGAACTCGGCCGCATCGGCATGCACGATATGAACCTGCCGTTCGACGCCGTTATCTCGCAAAATTTGTCGCGCGGCGTCGACAAGCTCCGGATTTCGCTCGCAATACCAAACTTCGGCGCCGGCTCGCGCTGCGAAGAAAGACATGACCCCGGTTCCGCCCCCCAAATCAACGACTTTATCGCCGGGACGCACGGTCGTTTCGATCGCCGCCCGAAAGCTTTGCATTCGATAGCGATCTCGCAGCATCTCAAAGTGATAGTGCAGCGGAATAAATTGACCAAGCACTTCGTCGGGACGGGGCATCTTTTCTTCCGGCTATGGGGAACGGCGTCGCATAAGCGGAGGGGAAATTAGCAGGCGCCAGCATCCGACGCAAGCGAGAAACGGCGTAACGCCGCCTACGAGTTAGGTCGGCCGCGCCGGCGGAAAAGACGATATCCTCAGAAAAAGGCTCGCGTTTTCGCTCCCGTTCGGAATAAAATAACAAGCGTGACGCATAACGCTCGCGGCGAAAGCTGATCGCCGCACTTTTCACGAAAAGGAGTTCTTCGCAGATGCCGCTAAAAAGCTTGCTTCTCATGATCGGCGCCGGCTGGATCATGCTCGGGACGTTCGCTCTCGGCCCTGGCTTAATCGTTTACCCATTGGCTTGGGCCGCCGTAGCCGTCGGTTTCTGGGCTTTGCATTTTTTTTGCGGAGACCGCATTTCCGGCATTACCGCCAGCGCCGCGATCGAGGGGACGACGCCGGACGCCGACGGCGAACAATCAGCGGATAGCTCGGCTCGCTAACGAGGGCGGCCGAATAACCCTCTTTTTTTATCAGCGGGTGCTATCAACCCGCGCTGGATTTGCCGATCGCTCCGATAAAAATTTCGCGGCGACTGACGATCTGGAAGAACGTGGGAAACCATTCAAAGGCAATCTCAATCCGTCGCATCGGCACGCCGATACTTCGGAGTAGTTTCGCCTCGATTGGTTACTCATAAAGCTCAGGATCGCTCATGCTGAAGGAATTGGACGTCGACAATCTCTCCGCTGAAGAAATCGAGATCTTGCTCTCGTGCGGCAGCGACCTATTGTCCCCCTCGCAAGTGCTCGAAGTGCAACTCTTCGTGCAGCGAATCGGCGGACTTGCGAACGCTTATGAAGCGGTTCGCGTCCTCAAAAATCTAGAAGCGGCCGGCTAGCGCATATTGCCGCCGGCTGCAGCCAAGGCTCCGACCTTACTCGGCTGAGCCGCTAGAAGTTTCGCATCGCATCAACTCGACCCAATCGAGATAATCCTCGATCTCGTCATACGGCATTCCGAGTTCGAGCGACGACTGAATCGCAGCGATTCGTTCTAAATAAGAGTGCGACGACTCTAGCAGCAATTTCGCTTTTTCATGGGCCATGGGCGTTTCGCTCCGCCAAGGTTCGACCTGTTCGGTGCAAACATAGCATCGAATACGGATTCAAGAAATACGAACTTTAAAAACGTCGAGCGCTAGCCTCCTATCGACCTGCGCACGCGACTATCAATAGGCATCTGTCATAAAACGGCGCGCTAGCGGCGCTATCGCATTGCTAGCGCGTGACGATTATGACGGTTGTGAGAATTATAGAAGTCCGTCGCGCGCGGGGAATGGTCGGCCCACGGCAAGCGCGCACTTTGGGTGATTTAGCGTAGCGCCGCCGTTCCAATTCTG
>JBITAD010000186.1:0-3700 GCA_044439945.1 Blastopirellula sp. JB062 | reverse complement strand
GGCAGCGAAACGATTCCGCAATCGGCTCCATCGAGTAAAGCGTCAACTGCAAGTCGACGGCGGGAAGTTGCTCGAGCAAATTGACCGCATACCGATTCCAGCCGCGCATCGCCGGAACGCTTAAGAGATTGGCGTTAAATCCTATCTTAAGCCGACCAGTGTCTGGCGTCGTATCGCATCGCATTGGCTGTTGAGCGGACATGTTTTCCATTTTCGACGCACGTTCGGCTTAACCGCCGGTTCCTGCAGTTTTATTAATGTGCAGGAAATAAAGAGGGCGTTTTCTGAAATGTGCCAAGCGACGGCGAAACATCGATAATTCCGTATCTTATCTAGAAAGGTGACGCGTTAATTTGCGGAGATCGCCGAGCGATATGCGATTTCTAGCTGATCTAACGCCGCATCGGCGCCGCAATGTTTTTCTAATAACTGACGGGCCGACATCCTTTGACGATTTTGCAGTTCGACGCTGTTTAACAGACGCACCGTTCTTTCGATCAGTTCGTCGTCTTCATCCGCTACCCCAGCGTGTACGCCGTCTTGCGCGGGAATTCCTTCGACTCCCTCCGAGGTCGTAACGACAGGCACTCCCAGGGCAAACGATTCGAGCACTTTCACTTTCATGCCGCTTCCGCGCCCTGGGGCGTACAGCAGAACCGCCGCTTGGCGAAAGTAGGGCAAAATGTCGGGAACATTCTCATAAATCTCGACATCCGGCATCGCAAGATAAGGCTGCAATACGCGTCGTGCGTCCCACCCGACGATTTGAACCCGAGCTGCGGGGACTCTTTTCTTGATTCGAGGCCAAAGGTCGCGTAACAGACGTTCGGCGGCCGATCTTGACGGATGCCACCCCATTGATCCGATCACGGTGATGATCGGGTCGAGCGTTCTTTGCTCGTCGGGAATATAGTCGTAGTTTTCAAGACTCATCCCCAAGGGAACGACGTCGACCTGGGCGGAAGCGTACCTGCCGCGAATTGCGTCAGCGATGCGATCTGATAATGCCAGAAAGTGCGTGGGGCGATTCAGCAATATCGTCTCTCCACGTTGCATGAGCCAATGATTGATTCGTTGACGCCAGTCGGTTTTCGGAACTTCTGCTAAATCAATCGAAAAAAGGTAGTGAATATTGATAAACGTTTTCGACGCACTGGTCGGAGTCAGCCAGCCGCACCAGAGATGTTCCATATGAAGAACGTCATAATCGTCCGCGATCCGCTCGTTTAAACTGCGGATGAGTTCCGGCGAGAACATGTACGAATAAGGGCGTTTTATCGTCTGCCATTTTGCAAACCAGCCGCTTCTCGGCGGAAATGAAAATAATCGCAGATCGTACTGAGGCGCCGGAAACAGGTCTTGCGAACGGGCGATATCTTCTTCGTTACTGCATGCGGCAAAGGCCGTTACGTCATGTCCGCGCGCGACTAACCCTTTGAGCAATGCGTAAAACCAGCGTCCCGCCGCGTTCCCAAACGGAAGCGGCGGCTCTAGCATCACCAGCACAATCCGCAATGGAGTTTGATTTTCTACTTTACCAGTCGACATCATGACGTTTGAGCGTATTCCAAGATAGTTCGCGAAGCGTCGTCCCAGGTGTAACTTCGAAGTTCTTCCGCCAAGTTCAGTTGTTCGGAACGAGTCGTTTCGGGCTTATCGAGCCAAGCTTCAATTCGACTCGCTAAATCTTCGGCGCTGGTTGGGTCTGACAACAGAAAGTCGCGGAGAGAATCGGGATAGCGTTCCGCGACCCCGGCATCGGCCGAAACGAACGCCGGCACGCCGCAGCAAAGGGCTTCATGCACGCCTAGCCCGTACGCTTCGTATCGCGTTGGAGAGATCAACCCATCGCTGGCGCGAAGGATTTGCGGCAGGTCGGAACGCAACCCAAAAAATTGAATGCAATGCCCCAAGCCTGCCTCTTGAACCTGACGCTCTAGTTCAGGCCGAAAGCGGCCTAATACGGCCAAGACCAAATTCTCGCGCAGGTTGGGTTGTAGGGTTTGCCAAGCTTGCAAGACCGTTTCAAACCCTTTGCGCGGATCAAGCGGCGAACCGACGAACAGCAGGTACTTGCGATCCTTCGACCATTGAAGCGTTTCGCGCGTGGCATAGCGTTCTTCGGCGTCGGCCGGATAGAAGGCCTCGAGGTCGACCGAATAATAGACGAGCCGAATGCGTTCTTCCGGTAAGTTCAAACGTTGCGTTAAATCGGTTTGGGTCCGTTTTGAATTGACGATGATCAGTTTGCTTTGCGCCAGCGCGTTGCGTTCGGTTCGCTCGTTTCGCCAGATTTTCCAGTCATGATAGAAGCGGCGAAGCAGCGTATCTTTTCGTTTCGGTCGATAAGCGGCGTGAACGTAATGCACCCAGTTTACCGCGGGTAAAATGCAATTTCCGCCGTTTACGAGCGTCATTCCATTAACCCGCCCTAGTTTACGCGACCAAGACTGACCGTACCGGTTGAGCAGCGGCGAGCCTAAGAAATAAGAGCCTGCGACTTTCGGCACGCGATGAAATTCGACGTTCGGTCGATTGACTAATTCTGGGTCAGCGCGATGACCGACTAGATGCACCAAGTCTCCGCGACGCGCGAGATAGTCGGCCAAAGCGTAATTGGCCCGATCCATTCCGCCTGTGCGGACGAAGTCTCCCGTTACGAGTAAATGAGTTTTCATCCGTTTAAATACGACTCCCAGGCAGTTCGCTTTTTGGCGTAGCGATACGCCCCAAACAAGGCGGCGTTAAGCAGCCAAAACTCCAGCCCTCCCTGGCCGATAAAATAAGGGTAGTTAAACGTTACGGCGATCGCACCGACGTTGTAGGCAAGAATGGTGGCGGCCTGAACGGGTAGGTCGCCTGATATTTTTGAACAGGAGACCTGCCAGGCGAACCAGCAGGCGATTGCCAGGGCGGCGGGGTAGGCGAGCAAAAGCGGAATTCCTCCGTCTAGCAGCCACCCAGTCCACATGATTTCGACCCAGATGGGCGGCGAGTTGATATCGGTCGGATCACCAAAATACCGAAGCATCATGCCCCAACGCCCTAAACCGGCGCCAAGCGGATATTGCGGCAATAACTCATTGACGGAATGCTCGAGAAAACGCCCTCGATTGCGGTAATAGACCTCACCCGCATCGCCTTCTATCAAGCTCGATAGGCGCCCCGTAACGGCTTCGCCTCCCACGGCTACGGCCCAAGCAAAACTGACCGAAATAATCGCGGCGAAGATGCCGCCGGCGAAGAGGGTGCGCCGCCATTCGCCGCGATATGCGAGGTTTGCCAAGAGCACGCAACAGCAGATGCCTGTCATGACTAAGATGGACCGAACCTGGCTCAGATAAATGCAAAACATTCCGATCGAGATTCCGCCGAACGCCGCCGCTCGGACCCAGATACGTTTCGTCGTTAGCAAGAACATCAGCCCAAAAATGGTCGCATACATACCGGCCGTCGCCGCTCCGCCAGGCATATCGGACAGTCCCATGGGACGAAACACTTCGGCGCCGCTGGTGAGTGAGATTTTGAGCGAATCGTGAAAAACCTCGCCGATAACTTGCGAAACTGGGGGTTGAAAACGTCCCGGAAAATAGACCTGCAACATTCCGACGAGAGCGCTGACGCAATGGAATCCCCAAAAGGCGGCTAACAGATGCTTGAAGGTCTTCTCTTGAATCTGAAGTCGGGTCACCCAAATCAA
>JBITAD010000185.1:0-3704 GCA_044439945.1 Blastopirellula sp. JB062 | reverse complement strand
TGGTGATCGATCGGCAAGGTCAAGTGCGTCGCGAGATAACGTTGCCGCGACGTTCGTTGCTGTCGCTGGCGGTCGATCCCGTCTCGAACGAGACGCTCGCTTTGGCGCTGGCTGAGATCGAAATGCTAGAGTTTGACGCGCTCGACAAAGAAGGGGCCCCAACTTGGAGCTACCCGTTTCCGGCGGCAGAGTTGCCCAACTTGTCGCCTTGGATCACTCCGATCGGCATTGGCGAACGACGCGCCTGGTGTGGGATTAGCCCGGACGGATCGCTTCATGTGATGCAGGCCAACGGCGCGAAGACCGACCGATTTTCGTTTGGCGAGATGCCGACCGGGTTAGGCTCGGTTGAAAGCGGAGATTTGATCGTCGCGTTGCCAGATCGGGTAGTGCGGATGCACATTGCCCCCGTGAAGCGACCTTGAGCGGGCCGCAAAGTTTGATCGGCAAACGAGCGGCGGCGCGATTAGCTGCCGCTGCCGCTACGAATGCGGCGACACATGCCGGCTAAGTCGCGAAAAGCTGCGACGATTTCTTTCTCGCTCGCATCTTGTCGGCAATCATGTTCGAGCTGCGCCGCATACGGCGTGATCTGTCCGAATCCATAGCTTCCGGCCGCACCTTTGAGTTGATGGGCGATTCTGCCGAGCCCCGTCCAATCATTTTGGTCGACGCATTGCAGCATCGATTCGATGCGATCAGGCATCTCTTCGACGAACATTTCGACAATTTCGGCGAGGTCCGGATCGTTGCCTAATTCGGAATAGAGCGGTGATGAGATCGATGGGATCGACATATTTACCCCTGTACTACGCAGTTTGCCCCTAGCGATAGCGGCCAGAGCCGCCTGTCGCAAATTTAGCTTGCGATTTGCAGCGCCAAAGGATTTCAGGGTGTTGGGGACGCAAAAAGGAAAAAAGATCAAGCGGTTGAAGGCCGTTGAAATGGGGGATTAGGGATGAATAATCGCGCCGTTCGGCATGTTCGGACCCCGAAATCTTTTCGGGCTGGGAAAACTTGATTAGCCAGTTAATCTGCGACCCCTGGGAGGACGATAGCGTGTGATAGCGTTCGTCATTTGGACGAGTAGGTAATCTCTGCTAGCTGGTCGTTCTCGTCGTTTGGTATGCGTTCGAGCGATCAGCGCCGCAAGAGCCGTTTTAGTTTTTCTTTCGAGACATTTGGAGTTCTCACTGATGAAGAGCCGTCTTGTTCTCCCGGCGTTTTTGGTTGTCGCTTCGATCTTTGCTGTCGTGGCTGCCAACGCCGAAGCGGGCCTGTTTGGCCATCACGGTTGCGGTTGCGAGCCGACCTGCTGCGCGCCGGAACCGACCTGTTGTGAACCTGCACCTAGCTGTTGCGATCCTTGCGGTTGCCGCATGGGCTTGTTCGGCAAGCTGCGTGCGAAATTGGCTTCGTGCTGCAAGCGTAGCTGCTGCGAGCCGACCTGCTGCGCCCCCGAGCCGACCTGCTGTGCTCCGGAACCGACCTGCTGCGCCCCTGAGCCGACCTGCTGTGCTCCGGAACCCTCTTGCTGCGCCCCGGAACCGTGCTGCAAGAAGCCTGGTTTGCTGAAGCGTTTGCTGAACCACTGCCGCCGTTCGTCGTGCTGCGAGCCGACCTGCTGCGCTCCGGAACCGACCTGCTGCGGCTAATTGCCGTAGACGGCAGTCCCGTCCGAAGATTGGAAAGAACCGCTTGCCATTGGGTGAGCGGTTCTTTTTTTCTTGCGCTGCGAGAAACGTTTGAGGTTTCGGCCTGGAATGATTGACCCGGCTAGCAAACGGTAGACAATAGAGAAAAGCTGAAACTCTCCCTCTTTCGACGGCATCGGGGCTGACTGTCGCCTCTTGATGCGCCGCTTCTCACGCTTTCGCTGAAATCGAGGATAACCTGCCCATGTCTCGGCAATCACGCTTGGTGACGTTGGTCTTGGCCTGCATGACTTGGGGGCCTTTATTTTCCGTTGATGTTCCGGCTACCTGGGGCGCCGGGCCTGATTCGATGATGGCCGATTTTGACGCGCTGATCGCCGCAGGCGAATTTCCGCCGGCGATCGAATTGGCGAAAAAAGCGAAATCTCTAGAACAGCGCGATCAAATGTACGCTCGGTTGGCGCGTGCCCAAGCGGCCGGCGGCGCCAAGCAAGCCGCTATCTCGAGCGCTCGTGCGATATCCAACGACCAATACCGGACCGAAACCTTGATCGGTCTCGAAAAACCGTTAACCGCTCGCCCCGGCGCCATGGGAGGCGGGGTCGAGCCCGACTTTGATCAGTTAATTGATTTGATCACCACGACGATTCAACCCGAGTCTTGGGAAGAGTTGGGGGGCCCCGGCGCGATCGCTCCTTTTGAGAGCGGCGTTTACGTCGACTCGAAAGGAACTTTGCAGCGCGCTCAACTGCGCGATCAGAGCGGGCGATTAGAAGCGCTGCGCGAAGCGACGAGCGTCGATTCCGGCAATCGTCGCGCGGCGATCAGTTCGCCGCTGCGAAAGGTTTCGTTAAATCGATTAGAACGGGAAGTCCATTTACGTATCGCCGCCGGCGAACCGTTAGATGAAGAAATGATTCGTCTCGCCGGCATCTACAAACTGAAATACGTGATGGTTTATCCCGAGACGGGCGACGTGGTGATCGCCGGTCCGGCCGGCAAGTGGGCGCCGAACGCCGAGGGACGCATCGTCAATGTCGATACCCAACGCCCGACGCTGCGCTTAGACGACTTTGTCGTCGTCATGCGCAATGCCCAGCGCGAAAATGGTCGCTACGGTTGTTCGATTACGCCGTATCAAGAGCGACTGGCCGCAACGCAAGAGTTCCTTAAGAAGTCAGGCGAAAAGAGTTTAAGTCCGCGGCAACGCGATCAATGGCTAGAAGACCTGCGGCAAACGTTGGGCAAACAAGAGATCGAGGTTTACGGCATCGACGCCGATACCCATGTCGCGCGCGTCTTGGTCGAAGCCGACTATCACATGAAGCGGATCGGCATGGGACTAGAAGAGGGAACGCTGGAAGTGCCGAGCTATCTGGAAATGATCAAGCTGGAACCGGGCGAGTCGCCGCCGCCGATGGACGTATTGCGTTGGTGGTTTGCGCTTCGCTATTCGGCGATAGCCACGACCAAAAGGCGCGATATCTTTGAGATCCGCGGCCCCGGCGTTCAAGTGCTGAGCGAAAATGAGTTGCTAGAGCAGGACGGACGACGCGTGCATACCGGTCAAAGCAGCGAGTTGAATGAAACCTTCGCACATAACTTTACGAAACGCTTTGAAGCGTTAGCCAAAAAGTATCCGGTTTATGCCGAACTGCAAAACATTTTTGATCTGACGTTGGCTGCCGCCATTCTCGAAAAAGAGAAGTTGGCGGAACGGGGCGACTGGCGACAAACCTATTTTGGCGCCGAAGGGCGATATCGGCCTGCACGCCTGCTTGTTGCCAAAGAGGTTGAAACCATTATGAACCATCGCGTGATCGATAAAAAGCATATCATCGCCGGCGTAAGCGGCGGCGTACGGGTCGACGTATCCGAATTTATCGATGAGAAAAATATCGAAATCGACGAGTACGGCGTCTTAAAAGCCGATCTGCAGGCAAGCGGTACTCCGGCAAGCTTGCCCTCGGAAGCATGGTGGTGGGATTAACGCCGGCCTGTCTCCACCCGATCCCAAGCATAGGGCGTATCGCCAAACGACTAGATCGG
>JBITAD010000184.1:0-3718 GCA_044439945.1 Blastopirellula sp. JB062 | reverse complement strand
AGCATTTGCCGGCGCTGCATCGTTATTACGATTTGCGACGTCGCAAAATGAAATTGCGCGACATTCGTCATTACGACACATACGTGCCGATTCTCAGCGAGATGAAAACTCGCCATACGTGGGAAGAAGCGGTCGATACGATCATGGACGCTTTGATACCGCTGGGCAATGAATATTGCGACGTGCTCCGCGACGGTTTGACGAAGGCGCGGTGGAGCGATCGATATCCGAACGCCGGCAAACAAAGCGGCGCTTTTAGTTGCGGCACGTTTGACGGCGCGCCGTATATCTTGATGAACTACAAGCCCGACGTCTTAGACGACGTTTTTACGCTTGCGCATGAAGCGGGGCACTCAATGCACAGTTACTATTCGGCCGGAAATCAGCCGTATCAATACTACAACTACACGATTTTCGTCGCCGAGGTGGCCAGCACGTTCAACGAACAACTGCTGAGCCAATACATGCAGGAAAACGCGGCTGACGATCGCGAACGCGCTTATTTAGTCAATCGCGATATCGACGCGATCCGCGGCACGATCATTCGCCAAACGATGTTCGCTGAGTTTGAGAAGATCACGCATGCGATGTGCGAAGCGGGCGAACCGCTTACCGTACGCTCCTTCCAGGCAGTCTATCTGGAATTGCTGAAAAAATATTTCGGGCCGAATTTCGCCATTGATGAAGAGCTGTCACTGGAGTGCTTTCGCATACCGCACTTCTATCGTGCGTTCTACGTTTATAAGTACGCGACTGGGTTGTCGGCGGCGATTGCGTTAAGCAAACGCGTGTTGAACGGCGGCGCCGGCGAATTGAACGACTATCTTTCCTTCCTAAAAGGGGGGTGTTCGAAATATCCGCTCGACTTGTTACGCGACGCAGGCGTCGATATGGAACAGCCGACGGCGGTCGAAACGGCGCTGACCCATTTTGAAGGCTTGGTCGACGAGCTTGATAACTTGTTATAAGCGAGCGTTCGTATCAGAAATTAGCAAAACCGTCGGCGATTAGTCGGCGGTTTTTGTTTGGGCTTGCAGCCGTTTTACTTTGTCGCGTTCGGCGTCGAGTTGTTGCTGATAGAACTCGATGAGTTTGGCGTAGCGATCGATCGCACGCTGTAAGATCTCGATTTGTTCGTCGCGGGGGTCGACCGGTTGCTCCGTTTCATCGGCGACTTCCATGGCGGTCAATGAATCTTGGGGAGTTTCTTCTTGCGAAGCCAGGCGTGCAAGTTCGATCCGCGGATCGGTCAATAGACGGCGGTCAGCGCCGAGGGCGGCGACATGGTTCGGAAACTCGACTCCGCCGCCGAGCGTGACATCGACGGTGGAGAGTTTTTCGCCTTGCAGCAATTTTAAGCGAATTGCGTCTCCTGGTTGCTTGGCCAACACTGGACCGATCGCCTG
Organism: Blastopirellula sp. JB062; assembly: GCA_044439945.1. GTDB lineage: Bacteria > Planctomycetota > Planctomycetia > Pirellulales > Pirellulaceae > Blastopirellula. The sequence goes on along the minus strand of JBITAD010000184.1, from coordinate 2,312 downwards.
ATAGACGGAGCGAATATGGAGTCCGTCGACGGCAAGAAGCTGATCTCCTTTGACGATGCCGGCCTTAGCGGCGGCGCCGTCCGGCTCGACCTTTTCGACAATGACCGTTTCCGCCTTGGGGCCGGCGGCTAAGGTAAGCCCCAGGGTGGGCCGACGACGCTGCAAGACGACGACTTTGTCGTCAGCTTGCGAGGCGAGCAGTCGTTGGACATGCTGAATCGGAGCAGCGTAAGTTCGCGGCGCGTCATCTTTCGGCTTTTGGACGGCGACGACGATACCGGCTAAAGTTCCGTCAGAATATGCGACGCCCGATCCGGCGGCGGTTCGAGCGCCGCGTAAATCGCATTCGAGCAGCGGCGGCAACTCGGCCCCAGGGATTTGCCGATTGACGGCGCCGACTATGCCAAAGGTTTGCATTGTGGGCGCGGCGCCCCAGCCGGCGGCCGAGACGACCCAGCGCCCTGCGGCCGGTTGTTGCAAAGCGAGCGAGACCGGCGGAACTTCGAGTTCGTTCAGTTCCAGAATCGCGAGCGTCGAAAAATGGTCGATTACCTTCAGCTTGGCGTCCGCCTGGCGGCCATCGGCAAGAGTGACTCGCAGACGACTTCCCGCTTCGTAACGCAAGCAGGTGACGATCTTTTGCGGAGCGACGGCGACGCCGGTACATACCGTCACGCGCGAAGGGGGGCTTGGTGGTTTAGCCAGCGGATCGGATTCGTCCGCCGGCTGCGACGCAGGCAGCGCAATCATTCGAACCGTGACGGTCGCGGCGGTCAGTTTTTTGATCGCCGCTTCAAATTGCGGCAGATCATCCGCCGAAGCCTTGCTTACGGCCAGCAGCGCCACGATCAGCGTGACCAAGCGAATTGTCGACGTCAATTTCATTAGCGGCGTCAAAGCGAAACGGCGACCGAGTTAGTTTCGTTTTCCATAAGGTCAAGCAACGCATCAAGCTCGGCGGCGCTAGGTCCTTGTTGCGACGGCTGGTTAGCCGGCAGCGAAACCGGATAGGTTTGCGACGAAAGCGGCGCGAGTTCGCCGGATGCTCGTTCCGGACGGGGCAAATCTGCGACCTCGGGCGAAGCAGGGGCAGGAGCGTTCGTCATAGGGCCGTACCAGGTTAACGAGGCGACCACAAGCAATACTGGCAGCAGCCAAAGCAGGGGGAGCCAAGCCGCCAAGCCGCGCGGTGCGGGCGTATTGACGGTTTGAGCTCGCTCGGGACGCAACAGTTCGCGCTGCAAACGGTCTGCCCGATGCGACTCGTGCAGACGCGTCGCGTCGCTGCGCAACTGATCGGCTAAGAAAAGCAGATCATCAGGCAACTCAGCGGTTTCCCACGATTCGTTCAGCAGTTCAGCTTCGGGAACCGCATCGTCCTGCTCATCGGGATCAAAAATACGGGGTTCAGATGACATCGGATTGCGAGTCTCCAAGTTCGCGAGGAATTTCGCGTAGTTGGCCGGGGCTTTCGGCAACCAGCTTTCTGAGGGCGCCCAATCCGTGGAAAATACGACTTTTGACGGTACCTAAAGGGCAGCCGAGGATGTCAGCGATTTCTTGGTAAGGCAATTCTTCGCCAAACCGCAAGACGATCGCTTGGCGCTGACCGTCGGGCAACTCGGCCGCCACGCTCCAAAGGCTTCGTTTCCATTCTTCCGATACGACCGGCACATCCGCAGCGACAGCCGACGTAGGCCCGTCTTGCCGCCGCGCCAGTTGTTCCGTCTTTTCCTGACGCATCCGCCTTTTCCGGCGCAAGCGTCGCTCTAAATTCAGCAAGATCCCGTAAAGGTAGGTGTAATGACTGCTGCGGCCTTCAAATTTGGTCGGGGCATTGGCGACGATCAAAAAGACCTCTTGGGTCAGATCATCCGCATCCCAGGCGTTGCCGCACATCAGCAGCGCCGCCCGATGAATACGATCGAAGTAGAGCGTCGTCAGTTGCTCAACATCAAGTCCGTAAAATTTCATGAAAATAATTTCTTGAAGTTCCGCAGATCGGCTGGGGTTAACTAGGCGAAGTTCCGCCGCATCGGATTCGATTTAACGGTATATTAATGCCCTGCAATGTTTCCCGCCTTGGTTGGCCGTAGGACTTGGCCTGATCTTGCCGTACATACGTTAGTGCCCTCCTGGAGGGCGTAAGTTCAAATACGTAGGCAGATTGCGTAACCTGCCAGCTTCATCGAGGTCAAAATTGATGGATTTGCAAGTAAACCAATACTGTGCAACACTTTAGCCAAACGCGATTCAAGTTGGTTGCCGCCCCGCAAAAACAACGAATATTTCGCAAAGCTGTTGGTCTTCGC
>JBITAD010000183.1:0-3731 GCA_044439945.1 Blastopirellula sp. JB062 | reverse complement strand
AATATTGGACTCGTACGTCGTTGACGCCCACAAAGAAGAGTAGGCGACTTCGCTTATAATACGAGCAAGCCCTCGCAAAATAGAGTGCGAGGGCTTGGTTCATACGCTTACTTTCAACTAGCGAAGACTTAAATCGCGTCATCATCGCCAGCGTCGCGATCACCGCCACGTTGTCCGCGACGACCTTGCTGGCCGCGTCTGCCGCGCATTTCCGAACGATCGATTTCAAAATCGATGGCAGTCAATTTTTCGATCTGAGCCTTTTGGGCCGAAGTCAATTCCGCTTTGACTTTGTCATTCATCGAATTACGAATCTCGGACATTTTTTCGCGTCGCTCTTCCGGCGATGCGTCGCGGAGACCTTGGAACATTTCGCGCATTTCGGTGCGATTGGAATCACGAGCCGCAGCGATCTTTTTCGATTGCTCCTCGGTAATGTTGAGTTTCGCTTTGACCATCGGGTCATTGAGAGCACCGCCGAGATCGGCCTTTAGTAAGATGCCGACCAATTGCGACTTTTGGGCGTCGGTCAAAACGTCGTTAACTTTTTCTGAGGTTTCGGCCGCCATCTTGGCGAACTTCTCGCGCCGAGCTTGGCGATCTTCGTCGTCGCCATCGCTTTCAAACAATTCGCGCATTTCGGATCGGGTTTGGTCGGCAATCGTTTTTAATTCCGTTTGCTGTTCGTCGGTCAATTTCAGCAAGCTTTGAACTTGCTGGTTTCGAAGCAAAGCCGCTGCGTTCATGCCGCCTCGACCGCCAGCGCCGCGGCCGCCGCGACCTTGGGCAAAGCTTTGGTGCGACATCGCCGCAACGAAGCAAACCGCCGCCAAGCAAGTCAACCATTGATTCTTCCACGCGTTCATTTTGGGATTCCTAAGTGATTTGGAGTAATGGAGGAGTAGGGCATTGGCTTCGGTTTATCATGCGAAGCTAGGATCTCATCGATTGCCGCACAGAGAAAGTTACGGCAAACCGCTGACGAAGCTGGAAAGTTAAACCCGGCGTCGCTGGCGAAGTTACGCCGATATCGAGAATTTTTTGAGACGGCGACGACAAGTTCGTCGTCCCTTATAATGCCGATCGCTTAAATCCGAGCTTCACCGCTATCGGGGAAATTGTGATTCGTCGCTACGCAGCCCGCTGGGGGGGCCGCTTCTGGAAAGCGGTCCAGCATTCAAACGACCGAGATGCAGACGTCTATGCTGCCTGCATTGCGTTTTACGTTTATATGTGGATGCTACTTGCCGGAATCGTCTTTTTCGCCACGGCTAGATCGTTAGTACGCGAATCGATTACGGAGCAAGATTTGCGACTGGAATTGCGCAACTGGATCGCGGCGGAAAGCTCTGATGAAACGGCCGCCAGTTTTATGAACTTCGTTCGTGAAGGGGCCCAAAGCGATTCCGCGGTCATCGGCTTCGGTCTGCTTGGGCTATTACTTGTCGGTGCGACCGCGTTCGCTTGGCTTGAGCGCGCTTTTTCGCGGATCTTTGATCTCGAATATCCCAGCAGCGAATCGTGGCGACAGTTAGTTTGGCGAATCGTTTGCTATCGTCTGAGAGCATACGTCTTCGTCACCGTGCTTGGGTTTATTGGCGCAGTCGCCCTCTTTATGTTGTTTGCCTGGAAACAGTTTCTCATTCGTAACGGCTCATCGTGGGGTTTGTCGGTATTTCTACCTACCCAGTATGCGGCCAGCCTGTTTTTTAACTGGCTCTTGATCACTCTGATTTTTTGGCAGCTTCCGCGAACCAACGTTCATTTTTTTCATGCGCTGCGCGGTGCGCTGCTTTGCACCGTGCTATGGGAGATTTGTCGCATTCCGATTGACGTTTTTGTGGTGACCGGCAAATTATCGACGTTCGGAATCGTCGGATTTCTAATCGCCAGCATGCTCTGGCTTTATTATGCGATACGCATCGTCCTATTCGGCTGCGCCTACGTTCGCTTCCTGGGCGAACCGGTCTCTCTTTCGACCGCAAGCAAGGAATAAAAAATGGCGCCCTCATCCGCAGAGGAGGGCGCCGTCGTTTACCAAGGTGAAGGCCAATCGATTGCGCGACTAAGCCGTGCAATCGCAAACGTCGCACTCGCAAGCATCGCACCCGCAAGTGTCGGCGGCGTTTTCGCATGCACAGGTCGTTTCGCACGCGCACGCGGCGAGGCAATCGCAAGCGGTCGCCTGTTGGCTGCCGCACTCGCAAGTTGTGCAAGAGCAGTTCTCGCCGTCGCAATCAGGGCAACTGCAGTTCACGCACTGGCACGTTTGCGCCGTAGTTTCGTTGGTAGGCGTCGCATCGGCCGAGGCCCATGAAATCATACCGACCGACAATGAGAACAGCGCAGCCAACATCAATAAACTTTTCATTGAAAGTTACTCCAACAGATATCGTGAAAAAAATAGAATCGAATGAATCGTCGAAACGTTCGATTTATTTCAACCAACGACAATGGAGTATTTGCAGAGCGACCGAATTGGAGAGAAACTCGCTGCCTGAAAAGAGCGAGCGCTTCGGCGAAGTAAATGCCGGCGGCAGCGGTGCGCTCCACGACAGTAGATCGATAGGCAATTGGGCGCCTTGATCCGAAGCTGGAACAAGCGGCGCTTCGGCCGGCTCAACGCAGCAATCGCACCCAAGGCACGAGAGAGCGGCGACTTGCTGTTCCGATCCCGAATTGTCGCAACATCGCTTTTCGTCGTGATCACGGCAGGAAGTCGCAGTTGCCGTGCAACAAGAGGAAGTGACGCTTTCCGCACATCGGCAACTTGATTCTCCTGGCGCCGCGCATAGAGGCGCCGAGAAAGCCAAGCCGAGGCTAGAGCCCAAAGCGAGCCCAAGCATCGTCAGAAATGTGGCGGCGAAACGTACCATAGTTTCCAAATTAAGCGTGAATGCGTCACGAGGGGAACGTCGAAATCTTACGCAGCGTTTGGGGCAAAAGCAACCCGATTCTGGCGAGCGCCAAGTTACCGCGGTTGACGCGGCAACTTTTCGCCCAACTTTTCCATCAGGTGAGCCGTTTTAGCGTACGGCTTGGCCCCGGCTCCGCTGCGTGCCGCGACGTCGGGCAGACCAATGTCGTCAGGCGAAATTCGCATTTCCCAATAAATTTCCACGTTCCGAGGCACTTCGGCGTAGCTAAGGACCGAAATCCTAGGTAACTGTGCGGCGGCCATTCGCCATAAGTTGCAGCGCAAATCAATCGACGTTACCAGCGCGGCTGGCTGCTGTTGCTCTTCAAGTTGTTGAAAACTGTCAGCTAGGTTGTCGATCAATCTTTCGACCCAGGGGCGAGCGAGTCGCCCCGCACTGATATCGTTGAGTTCGAGCAAGCGATCTTCAAGCTCCGGCTCTAAACCGATTGCATGCACGCGACCGTCACGGTCTAGAAAACGCTGGCAGATTTGCCGTCCTAAGCGGATGCGTACCGCCGCGACGAGAAGTTCGACGTCGACCGTTCTCGCGCAGTGGCGAACAAGTATCTCTAGAATCCGCGAAAAGTTTTTGATCGAGACTCCTTCTTCTAACAGGCGTACCAAGACGGCATGAATCGTCGACAGCGAAAGAGGGCTCGACCGCAACTCTTCGACTTCGGTCGCTTGTTCGTCTCGATGGACGTCGATAAGCCGGCGTACGTCGTCTAGCGTCAGCAACTCATATGCATGACGTCGCAGAGTCTCTTGCAAGTGCGTTACCAGCAGCATGCTCGGTTCGATGACCAGGTAG
>JBITAD010000182.1:0-3744 GCA_044439945.1 Blastopirellula sp. JB062 | reverse complement strand
TCCGAAAAATTAGAACCGGTTTCAAAACTGTTTGGCGGCCGAGATTTTCTGATTTTGGCCGAGATGCAGATCGCAGAAATGGGAATCGAAGCCGAAATGAGGTTTTGAACTCGGCCCTACGAGTTGTTCGCGCATTTCGCATCGCCGAGACGTTTCGTCTCGGTTTTTTTTACGCTTTCAGCTTTGCATGCGACCTCGTCAGCGATCCGTGCGTCGTTAACAATAGTCGTATCCGCTCGTAATGCCCGAATTTCGTCCGCCCATCGCTCAAAGGAGTAGCAACCATGGCGAAAGATCCCATCTGCGGCATGGACGTCAATCCTGACAAGGCGCGAAGCCTCGAAGATGCCGGCGAAACCTTTTACTTTTGCAGCGAATCGTGCCGCGAAAAATTCGTCGCCCAGCGCCAATCGACTTCGTTACCGACCATGGACCAAGGGCATTGCTGCCGTCACTCGACGGAAAACGGTTGCGGCGCCGGCGAGCTTGCCACGCTGTCGACCGCCAAAAAAAACGCTTCCTCCGCTCCTTACGTCTGTCCTATGTGTCCTGGGGTCGCCAGCGAAAAGCCGGGCGATTGTCCGAAGTGCGGCATGGCGCTAGAGCCCAACCCCGCGGCGAAAAAGAAAGCCATTTACACTTGCCCGATGCATCCTGAGGTCGAGCAAGATCATCCCGGCTCGTGCCCCAAGTGCGGCATGGACTTGGAGAAGAAAAACGTCGCGAGCGACGAGCATGAAGACGACGAGCTTCACGCGATGACCTTGCGTTTTTGGGTCGCGACGGCGCTTGCGCTGCCGGTTTTCGTCTTGGCGATGGGTCCGATGGTGGGCGTACCGTTTGACCGCTGGCTCGGTCCGGCGTTCGGTTGGACGCAACTGGCGCTCTGCGCTCCGGTCGTCCTCTGGGCAGGCTGGCCCTTTTTCGTTCGGGGCGGTCGCTCTTTTTTGACCGGTCACTTGAACATGTTCACTTTGATCGCGGTCGGCACGGGCGCGGCCTTTCTGTATAGCGTGATCGCGCTGCTTTTTCCCGCCGCCATTCCCGACGCCTTTCAGCGAAACGGACAAGTCGAGGTCTATTTTGAAGCGGCGGCCGTCATTATCGCGCTGGTGTTATTAGGCCAAGTGCTAGAACTGCGGGCCCGCAAAAAAACGAGCGGCGCCATCCGCGAGTTGATGGCCTTGGCGCCGTCGATCGCTCATCGCGTTCGCGACGGTCAAGAAGAAGACGTCGACCTTGATCAGGTTCAAACCGGAGATTTGCTCCGCGTTCGCCCGGGAGAAAAAATTCCGGTCGACGGCCGCCTGACCGAAGGAGAAAGCAGCGTCGACGAATCGATGCTGACCGGCGAACCGAACCCTGTCAAAAAAACGAGCGGCGAAGAAGTCATCGGCGGCACGATCAACGGCGCCGGTTCGTTTTTGATGGAAGCTGAAAAAGTGGGCGAGCAGACCGTGTTGTCGCATATCGTCGACATGGTCGCCAAAGCGCAACGAAGCCGGGCCCCGATACAAAGCGTCGCCGATCAAGTCGCCAGTTATTTTGTTCCCGCCGTATTGATTATCTCGCTGTTGACCTTTCTGGTTTGGGCGATCGCCAGACCGCAGGAACCGGCCCTCGCTTGGGCGTTGGTCAACGCCGTCGCCGTGTTGATCATCGCCTGCCCTTGCGCGCTCGGCCTGGCGACGCCGATGTCGATTATGGTCGGCGTCGGTCGAGGCGCCGCCGAAGGAGTATTAATTAAAGACGCCGAAGTGCTGGAACGGCTCGAAAAGGTCGATACGATCGTCGTTGACAAAACCGGGACGCTAACGGCCGGCAAACCGAAATTGACCGAGTATGAATCGCTCGCGGGACTCTCGCCCAACGGCGTGCTACGGATGGCCGCCGCCGTCGAACAAAACAGCGAACATCCCCTCGCCCGCTCGATCGTGCAAGGGGCACAAGACGAAGGAATCGAACTGCCCAGCGTCGCCAACTTCGATTCGATGCCAGGCGGCGGCGTTCGCGGAGAAGTCGAGCAGCGTCAAGTGCTGATCGGCAACGCTGCGCTGTTTGAAGAGCGTAAAATCGAAAACGCCGCAGCATTGCAAGATCGCGCCGCACAATTGCAAGACGAAGGACGTACGGCGATGCTGGTCGCGCTCGACGGCAAACTCGCCGGCCTGATCGCCGTCGCCGATCCGATCAAAGAGTCGACTCCTGAAGCAATTCGCCAACTGCATGAGCTAGGACTGGAAGTCCTGATGCTGACCGGCGATAACCGGCGAACGGCCGCCTCCGTCGCCAAGCGGTTAGGCATCGACGACTATACGGCCGAAGTCCGTCCCGAACAAAAACAACAGCGCGTCAATCAATTGAAAGAAGCTGGGCGTCGGGTGGCGATGGCCGGCGACGGGGTCAACGACGCTCCTGCTCTAGCGGCGGCCGACGTCGGCGTGGCGATGGGCGCCGGATCAGACGTGGCGATCGAGTCCGCTGGGGTCACCCTGGTCAAAGGCGATCTACGAGGAATTGTCCGTAGCGTTCGGCTAAGCCGTAAGACGATGCGTAATATTCGCCAGAACTTGTTCTTCGCGTTCGCCTATAACGTGATCGGCATTCCGATCGCCGCTGGCGCGCTCTATCCGATCTCTGAGCATTTGCTGCTCAATCCGATGATCGCCGCGGCGGCGATGAGCTTTAGTTCGGTCTCGGTCATCGGCAACGCGCTTCGGCTGCGCCAAGCGAAGCTCGATTGACCGGCCGCTATTCAATACCGCCAGTCGGCCAGCCTGGAACGCGAAAGAGATAAACCTTCGCGGAATTATTCGCCCGGATCGCCGATCCGACGCAACAAAATCGAGATGCGTGCCTGCAAGTCGAGCAGGTTTTGCCACTCGCGCGTGTCGAGCGCCACTTTTTCGGTCGCTTCGTTCACTTCGACCGAAAGCAGGAGATGCCGAATCCGAATATGGATGTACTCCAGCAGCTCGGCCAGCTGCGCCGCCTGCGCAGGACTAAGCCGCTCGGGCAGCTCCGGCGGTTCTAGCGAATAAATGGCCGCTTGCAGGTCTTCTTCCTGATTATTCCAGTTCAACTCGAACTCGAGCGACGAAGCGCTGTCGCCGGCCGATTGCGGCCCTTGCGTCTGTTCTTCTTCGCCTCGTTCTTTTTGCCGTTGAACGCGCAATTGGGCGAGTCGATCGGCAATCTCGTCTTCCGACCCATACAAGATGACCGATCGGCCGACATGGATCATATCGCCAAAGCGCAAGATTCGAAGGTGAATATCTTCGCCGTTAACGCGAGTTCCGTTCGTACTTTCGAGATCGGCCAAGACGACCTTGCCGTGATCTTCCTGGATCTTGATGTGGAAACGACTGACGCGCTCATCTTTGAGCTGAAGAGTATTTCCCTCTTCGCGACCGATCGTTACCGGAGTATCCAGTTGCTCGAACACCGAACCGCGGTCTGCGCCGTCGATGATGCGTAATGTAACCAGCGCCATGATAAGAATTTGCTGCGTTGGTGAACCCAAGTCCAGGAAAGCCCTCTATTATTGCGCAAGCCGGCCTCGATGACGAGTATAGCCCCTGAATCGAACTTTTGGGGAGCCGGCGCCATTGAAGCGAACCGTTAAGATGGTATTATTTGCTGTGCTTACAGCAGGCGCCGCCTGTTGTAACCGCGCCAGCGACGCGTTTTGCGGATGTAGCTCAACGGATAGAGCATCGGTCTTCGGAACCGAGGGTTGGGGGT
>JBITAD010000181.1:0-3749 GCA_044439945.1 Blastopirellula sp. JB062 | reverse complement strand
CGTTTCGTTCGGCAACGAAGTGCACGCCTTCGATACCCTGCAACGCGGCGATGAGGCCGAGTCGCGCGAACGTTCGCTCTGGCAAGAAAATTTGTCGCCGGAAGGTCGTACCACCCGCGGTCGCCCCAAAGTGAACGTCGTCGAAGTCAACTCCAATCCGTTCCGCGATTTCCTATACGACGGTCATGATTCGCTGAACGAGCGACCGATCGGCTATTTCAGTTCGCTTCGCTACGATTCGATCTGTTTTCAGCGCGGGAACAAACTGATTTGCGTCGATCCGCTGACGGGAGAGCCCAACTGGGAGCGAGACAACGTACCGCCGGGATGCTTTCTGCTATCCGACGATTCGGTGTTAGCCGCCATTCCGCCGACTCCGCCCAATAGCGTCGCCCTAGAGACCGAAGCGTTACTCTTTGATCTGCGTAGCGGCGTTCCGCTCGGCACGGTCAAGGCCCCCGTTCGTGAGCAAATTTGGGCGACCGACGGCACGAAATACCTGACTTGGGAAAAAGATACGAAGTTAGCCGCCGTCTTGCGAGATTTGCTGACCGGAGAAGAGATTTGGCGCTACGAAGCCGAGCTTAACTCGCGCGGTCGGGTCTCCGGGTCTAAGGTGGCGATCCTCGAACCGAGCGGTCAATTTCATCTCTTTGATCTCGCGACCGGCGAAAAGCTCGTCGCTGATAAACTGCATGCCGAACCCAAATTAGACCAACGCGATTCGCAAATCAAAATCATCGAAGGCGCCGACGACTTCCAATTGATTGCGACCATCAGCCGCAAACAAGGACGCTTCAATTCCAAAAGCATCCCTTATAACTCGAAAGAGCCCGCCGGCCCCGTCTCGCGAGTTTATTCCTTCTCGCGCAGCAGCGGCGAACTTGTCTGGCAGACGCCCGAACCGATCCTTGATTTTCATTTGATCGCAGCGGAACAATCGCCCCGTCTGCCGGTCTTGGCGTTCGCCTCACGGCAAAATCGTATCGACAAGAAAAAGCACGAAGCGATCGTCTTGCTGATTGATCGGCGCGACGGACGCGTGCTGATGCGTGACGGGCAATCCGAACATACGGCGACTTTCCAACTGTTTGGCGATCCCGAAAACCAAACTTTGCGCGTCTTACTGACCAAAATGTCGTTCGCGCTCAACTTTACCGCTGCGCCGGCGCCGCCGGCGCCTAGCGGCTCGTCCCTTCCTAGTTCGACCTACCCCCCCAAAGACTAAACCTTCGCACGACGCGGCTGCGCTGCGTGCTTTAACCAATTGCAGGCATTAGTCTTAGCGCAATCGCTATAACCGTTAGATTGCGTTTAGTCGCCGACGAAGAGGCCGCGATGTTAATTTGCGAGCTACCTTTTGGGATCGAAAATTCGCTTTGATGAACTAAATGTGAACATTGTGACACCAAGACTACGAATCGTTGAACCGACGCTTAACGATTTCGCCTATCTGTTATCTCTGCCGTCCGACCGAAGGAACCGCTCATGACTGACTCTCCTCTTCAGGCAGACGCCGCCGCAGTCGAGAGAATTGCCGCCGCCCGTCGCCAGATTCATGAGCAACTGTCGCAAATTATCGTCGGTCAGTCCGATGTGATCGAAGAGTTGCTGATCTCGCTGATTAGCCGCGGCCACTGCTTGCTCGAAGGGGTGCCTGGTCTGGCCAAGACCTTGATGATCAGTTCGCTGGCCAAAACGCTCAACCTAAGCTTCAGCCGCATTCAATTTACCCCCGACCTGATGCCGGCCGACATCACCGGCACCGAAATCATTGAAGAGAACCGGACGACTGGTCAACGCGAATTTCGCTTCCTTGAAGGTCCGCTTTTCTCCAATATCGTCTTGGCGGACGAAATCAACCGTACGCCCCCCAAAACGCAAGCCGCACTACTCGAGGCGATGCAAGAGCGGCAGGTGACGGTCGGACGCGTGCGGCACGAACTTTCCGACCCGTTCTTCGTGTTGGCGACGCAAAACCCGATCGAACAAGAAGGGACGTACCCGCTGCCCGAGGCGCAGCAAGACCGTTTTATGTTCAAGGTCTTCGTGAAGTATCCCAACTTCGACGACGAATTTGAAATCGCCCGACGCACGACCGGCGGCGCCCAAGGCGAGATCGCGCCGATACTTAGCGGCGAAGAACTGCTGGAACTGCAAAAGATCGTACGCGAAGTCCCAATTACCGACCATGTGATTCGATACGCACTTTCGCTGGTCCGTCAAACGCGCGTCGGCGCCGCCGGCACGCCCGACTTCGTCCAAGATCTGGTCAGTTGGGGCGCGGGTCCCCGCGCGGTGCAATTTTTGATTCTCGGCGGCAAAGCGCGAGCTTTGCTCCATGGTCGTACGCACGTTTCGACCGACGACGTTCAAGCGTTGGCCAAACCGGTGTTGCGTCATCGCGTTTCAGTCAACTTCGCCGCTGAAAGCGACGGCGTTTCGCCCGACGACGTGATCGATCGGATTTTGGAATCGACCCCCACCAAGGAAGACGAGCTAACGAGCGATGCCCGATTCCAAAAGATTTTTGCATCCTGAGGCGATCAAACAAATCGCCCGCCTGGAGTTAAGAGCGCGACATATCGTCGAAGGTTTTCTCTCAGGCATGCACCGTAGCCCTTACTTCGGCCAATCGATCGAGTTCTTGCAGCATCGCGAGTACGCGACCGGAGACGATTTGCGTCATATCGACTGGAAAGTCTGGGCCAAGCAAGATCGCTTTTACATTAAGCAATTTGAAGAAGAGACCAACCTTCGCTGCACGTTGCTGGTCGACGCCTCGTCGAGCATGCAATATGGCGCCGGTGCGTTTAACAAATACGAATATGCCTGCACGGCGGCGGCAAGTTTGGCCTACTTGGTTCTAAAGCAGCAAGACGCGATCGGCTGTGCGATCTACGACGAAAAGATCCGCGCTCGCGTGCCGATTATGAGCAAACGAAATCATTTGCTGTCGGTCATCAAAGCTTTTGACGAAAATCTGCCCCGTGAAAAAACCAGCTTTTTGCGCATCTGTCGCGAAGCGGCCGAAGCCTATCCGCGCCGCGGCATGATGGTGATCGCTTCCGACTTGCTAGGCGACGTCGACGATACGCTGAAAGGACTAAAGCTGCTTCGGCAGCGCGGTCACGACGTCTTGGTGTTTCATATTTTGGACGATGACGAACTTGATTTTCCGTTCAGCGGGCCGACCCGATTTGAAGGGATGGAAACCGACGACCAATTAGACTGCAATCCCCGCGCGCTGCGCGAAGGTTATCTGCAGTCGCTCCAAGTCTATTTAGACGACGTCCGGCGCGGTTGCGCCAAAAACATGGTCGACTACGCTTTGGTCCGAACCAGCGATTCGCTGGGCGCAATTTTGTCGACCTATTTAAACAGCCGCCTCGGCATGCACCACCGCAACTAGATTTTTCCCAATATGCAGTTTGTCTATCCAGCGTTGACTTGGGGCTTTTTGCTCCTGCTCGTCCCCGTGTTGATCCACCTGATCAACATGATGCGGCGTCGGCGCGTGCAATGGGCGGCGATGCAGTTTTTGCTAGAAAGCCAGAAGCGCAATCAACGCTCGGTCTGGTTCAAGCAATTGTTGCTCTTGCTCGCTCGCATGGCGGCGATCGCATTGCTGGTTGCGATCTTGGCCGGCCTGACCACTTCCGACCAATGGTCGTCCTTGTTCGGCGGCGGCGGAACGCACCATTACGTGATTCTCGACGATACCCTTTCGATGTCTGACCGGACCGGGG
>JBITAD010000180.1:0-3762 GCA_044439945.1 Blastopirellula sp. JB062 | reverse complement strand
GAACACGGGCGGCGTCCAGGTGAACGGCACCATGTAACCAGGGCCGGTGGTGTTCGCGACGTTCAGCGTCATGTGGTCGACGGATGCGTCGTAGGCGAACGATTGGCCCTGCGAGTACGCCTTTACGGACCCTGAGATCGGGTCGACCTCGCCGGCCGTGCCGCACCACTGAATCTCGTCGCCGACGATACCGCCGTGTCCCAGCATGGCGTTGAGCGTCGTATTGCGCAGGTAGAACAGCGTGCCATTGGCCGGGTGCTGACCGATCAGCAGCCGATTGCCATCGCTGGCCGGGCAAATTACCCGATCATCCAGGAGCGACAACGCGGATCCGGTCCACTCCAGCAGGATCGATCGCTCGTCGCTGCCGTCGCGATAGGCGATATAGGCGTAGCGTTTTGTTCGCAGCAGTTGCCCATGGTCGGTCATGCAAAGCACCTCGTCTCGCAATTGAGTCTCCGCCGACTCAATTGCCGCCGCTTGGCTAACCCCTTGCAAGTAATCGGGGACGGGCAACTCGCACAATTCAGCGAGCGTCGGATAGATGTCGATCTGTCCGGCAAGGCCATGGGCGACGTGCGGCGAATTGCCGGGAACCGCGATGATCAACGGAATGCGAGCCGCTTCTTCATGCAGGCTCATTTTTTGCCAGAAGTCGTGTTCGCCCAGATGATAGCCGTGATCCGAAGTGAAAACCACAATTGTGTTCTCGGCAAGGCCGAGCTGCGACAACTCGTCTAGAATTCGACCGACCTGATAGTCCATATATGCGACGGCGGCGTAATAGGCAGCAAGCGTTTGGCGTTGCCCAGATAGCGTCATGCCGGTCGCTTCGCTATTGCGTGAGACGCCAAGCTTCGGAATGTCATCCCAATCGTCGGCGATCTTAGGCGGCAGCTTCATCGCGTCGGCCGGATAAGGTTCAAAAAACTTGGCGGGCGCCACCAGCGGCACATGAGGACGAATCATGCCGACCGCCAGAAAGAAGCGTTCGTTTTTGTGCTTCCGCAATAGTTCGATCGCTTTGTCGGCCGCTTGATGATCGGGTTGTTCCGTTCCGTCAGTCGACGCTTGAACCGCATAAAACGCAGTGCCGAAACCAAGGGCGTAATGTTTATTGGGCAGCTTCTTGAGTCGCTCGTTCGAGTGATTTTCGGCTTTGCCTGGAGTCATCCATTCCGGCGCCTGAAAGTTGTAGCGTTCGTCCCACGACGCCGCGTGGTCAGCGCCGTTCGCTCCGGCGGTGATGTCGCCCGGAACCCTCATGTGATAGATCTTGCTAACACGTGCGGCGTGATAACCATGTTCGCGAAAGTGCTGCGTCATGCTGGCTCGACCGTTCAGGTTTCGAGCGAAATGCGACGCTTGACCGTTGTTAATGACCCCGATCGACGGCGGCTGCAGCCCCGACATCAACGCGGCCCGCGACGGACCGCAAATGGGGAACTGGCAGTAAGCGCGTGAGAAGCGAACGCCGCGCGCGGCTAGACGATCAATGTGAGACGTACGGCACTCGCGCTCGCCGTAACACGATAGCGATTCGGCCGACAAATCATCAGCAATAATAAACAGAACGTTGTACTTGCCGGCGTCGGCGAAGATGGACGACGTACTAAAGATCGCCAGCAGAAAAACGAATCGCTTGAGAATCGACATGGACGGAGTTCCTGATAGAGACGATTGCAGGACGTCCTTTGATTGTAGTCGATTGCCGCAGCGATTCTCGCTTCGCATAAAATTTATGCGATCATGCTTTGCGCTGCCGATTCGCCTCGTAAAGGAGCACGGCGGCGGTCGTCGAGACGTTTAGGCTATCGGCGATTCCGCGCATCGGTAAACGTATGTTGGTCACGTCATCGGCCAGCCATTTGGCAGATAGGCCTTCCGCTTCGCTTCCTAAAATCAGGGCGGTCGGACCGGAGAAGTCGACTTGCTCGTACGAGACGGCGCCCTCGACACGAGCAGCATATCGCGCCGCGCCGATTTCGCGTAAAAACGCTAAGGTTGCGGCCGTGGTCGCTTCATAGGTGGGAACGGCGAATATCGTGCCGAGGCTGGCCCGAATTGCGTTCGGATTATAGAGATCGGTCCGGGCGTCAGCGGCAATCAAGCAATCGACTCCGACCGCGTCGGCCGTTCGCAATATCGCACCGAGGTTGCCAGGTTTTTCGACTCCTTCAAGCACGACGATCAGCGGCCGCTTCGAGATTTTACTCGGGTCGAGTCGCGTGTTGGGATAAGGGGCGGTCGCCACGGCGCCTTCGGCACGCTCGCCGAACGAGAGTTTCTCACAGACCTCTTTGGTAATCTCAAAGATCGACAAGTCGGGGCGCGAAGCGATTAGTTCGCACAGCCCTTCGGCTTCGTCGCCGACCAGTAACTCGTCGCAGACGAACAGTTCATCGAGCGGAAAGCGGGTTGCCAAGGCGCGGTGGATTTCGCGGACCCCGTCGATGATCGTTCGCCCTTGTTGCTGCCGCGCGCGGCGCTGCCGTAATTTTACCGCTCCTTTAATCCGCGGGTTTTGCACGCTGGTGATGCGCTCGGGCATAAAGTGATTCCGTTTGATTAAGACCAACGTGCCAAGATGCCGCTAGGAAGGCGGCGACCGCTCGATGAAGTGAGGAACAACGGACGTGCTTCGATTTTCGGAGTTGGTCGCCCAAAAAAATGAATTTCCAGCAAGCGACGCAATTCGGCCGGACCCAGGCCAGGCGAATGGCAAGTAAGCAAGATCGCCGCATCTTCATTCGCAATCGCTTGCAAATCTTCTAGCAACGGCGGCAGATCCTTTTCGACGCGCCAAACTTCTCCCTTGACGCCATGGCCATAGCTAGGAGGATCCAAGACGATTGCGTCGTATCGCGAGCCCCGTTTTCGCTCGCGGCGCGCAAATTTGCGAGCGTCTTCGGCGATCCAGCGGATAGGCGCGGCGGTCAGTTCCGAAAGCTCGGCGTTGCGACGCGCCCAGGCGACGACGTTTTTGGCAGAGTCGACGTGCGTTACTTCGGCGCCGGCGGCGGCTGCCGCTAGGGTGCTGCCGCCGGTATAGGCGAATAAATTGAGTACTTTCGCCGCCGGGCGTGAGAGAGCGTAATCGGCGAGCCAATCCCAGTTTTCGGCCTGCTCCGGAAAGACGCCCAAGTGTCCAAATTCTGTCGGCTTCAGTTCAAATTGGCAGCATTTATGAGCAATCGTCCAGGTGGCGGGCAATGCATCGGCCGGCAGCCAAAATCCCCGGTCGCGTTGGGTTCTCTCATAGCGGCAGTTTGCCCGCGACCAAATTTCGCGATGCGTAGGGCGAGTCGCCTCGGCCGCCGGCGAAAGCCGGTTCAGCAGATGGGGGCCAAAACGCTCGATTTTGCGTCCTCCGCCGAAGTCGAGCAGTTGATATTGATCTGGCGTAAACACTAGGAACTAGGGCGAAAGTGAATGGACAATTGATTTCCTCTGGCATTATTGTGAAGATCGGGGGAGAATACGAAAGACCGCCTTTAAAAATGCCGCTAACCAAGGAACGGCCGTTGAGACCGTCTCTCCTCAATATCACGCTCGCTTTTTTATTCTTTTTCTGCAGTCTTGGGTTTGCGCAACCTCCTGCCGGAAAAAAAGATAAGTCTAGCGAACCGCCGGCCGACGTTTCGCCATCCGCCCCGGCGAAACCTGCTGGGGACGCTACGCAGACCGACAAAAACGAAGAAGCGACGGCCGAAACGGCGATGTCGGTCGACGAGATTCGGCGGCTAATCGCCAAGCTGGATT
>JBITAD010000179.1:0-3738 GCA_044439945.1 Blastopirellula sp. JB062 | reverse complement strand
AGGACGGCAGCGTCGCTTGGCGCAACGCAGTAGCTTGGAAGCTTGACGCAGCAAGCCTGGTCGGCTCGCATATCGCTGTCGTCGGCCGCACTGAATGGCGAGATCGCGAAAAGCGAATCATTCCCTGGATGGGTTGGATATCGCTTGAGTCGGGAAAGCTTGTCTCTGGAGCGCCGCTGACCGCTCTGGCGGCCAAAGATCCGCAGTTAGGCAAACTGTTGGTGCATCCTCAAGGAGTCTTTATGAGCTTTCGAGAGGAGATGAAAGACTTAGATATGCGCCTGCATCGACTTGAACCGAAATCGTCGGCGATTTCCTTGGCCTCCTATTCGCCGCTACCGGCCGCGCCTCGACTCGATCCGATTTTCGCCGCCGCTTGGGCGGCGCGTTTTCCTGGATGGAGCTTAGCGACCATCGAGAAAAGTTTAGCGGCCAGCGTCGTCGAGCAAGATGAAAAGCTAGAGCTTCAGTTGCAACTCCATCCTTTGCAGGAGACGACCTTGATCCATTCAGGCGACGACGGAAAAAGCCTTGTGGTTCGAGTTGATCGACGACAAGTCAAAAAAGAGATACGGATCGTCGTTCGCCGCGGCAACGAAATCTTGCTCGACGGCGCCATGACGGATCAAGGCAATGTCTCCCAGGTGAAGCTCGACTTGCCCCCCCGCCGTTCTGCGGGCGATCTAGTGCAAGTCGCATTGCTCGGAGAGGGGACGATTTGGGTTAGAGATTTAACGATTCAATAGGTCAATTCGATCTTTTTCCCCGAAACGGCCAAGAAGTCGGAAAATCTGCGTAACGATCTGGCGGCGTCGTTACATACCATGGAAAGAGACGTTCATTTTCCGTTAGCTTTGGGCCGATTGTGCAATCACCATTTTCTTTGACTCTGCTCTTCGTCAGCGCGCTCGGACTTGCGGCTAGCTCTTCGATCGGGCTTCGCTGCGTAGAAGCGCAAAACCAATGGGAGATTACCCCAGAAAGCGAAGCGGCGCTGGCGCGCGGGCTTGATTGGTTGGCCGAGAATCAAGGCCCTAACGGAAACTGGGAGTCGGACGATCTCGGTTTAGTAGCGATGGGGACGTTGGCGTTTTTGGCCGACGGGCACGCGCCAGGACGGGGCAAGTACGGCCAAACGGTCGAACGCGCGGTCGACTATTTGCTGACCCATGCGAAACCCTCAGGCTTGCTAAACGTCGCCGACGCACAACGCGACATGTACAACCATGGGCTGGCGACGTTCGTTCTCGGTCAAGCGCACGGCATGACAGGCGATCCCCGCATCAACTCGACCTTAGACCGTTCGCTCAAATTGATCGCCAATACGCAATGCGAAGACGGCGGTTGGGACTATCGCGCTCGGCGGCAAGACCATGGGCATGACTTAAGCTTGGCGGTGATGCAGGCCAAAGCGCTGCGCAGCGCCGTCGACAGCGGTTTAGAAGTGCCGCCCGAAGTCATTCAAATGGCGATCGCCAGCGTGCGCGAACATTACGAGCCGGAAGGCATCTCGCGCAATGCGCCCGAGACCGAACAAATGAAACGAGCCGGGCAGTTCACCTATTCGCGTAACGGCGGCAAATCTTCGACCGCGATGGCGGCGGCGGGCGTCGTTTGTCTGCAAGAGTTCGGCCAGTACGACGATTGGCGGATTCGTAAAAACATGGACGTCATCAATCTGCAGGTCGAGCGAATCAAAAAGAAAGACGATCGCCGTAACGGCAAACTGCCGTTTGACGCTTATACGCTGTACTACGTCGGCCAGGCCTTGTATCAGGTAGGCGGAGAAGACTGGAAAAAATCGTATCCTACTTTGCGCGACGCCGTCGTTAATAGCCAAATGATTCGCCCCGACCGATCGCGAGATCATGGCAAATGGAACGCCGGGGCGCATGTCGGCGGAATGCCGGGAGATTTGTACGGAACGGCGGTCGGCTGTTTTATTTTGGCGATGCCGAATCGTTATTTGCCGATTCTGCAGGAAGGCCGCATCGAAGGCTTATCGCAACAGTTTTATTCAAACTAGCCGTAGCTCGCTTCGCATCGATAGGCAGCGGTATGAATTTTCTCCCTTCGTTCACAGCCGGCGGTTTCGCAATTGCGGGGCTGCTATGTGCGGCGGGGCCAATCATTATTCATTTAATGAATCGGCGTCGATTTCGCACGGTGCACTGGGGAGCGATCGATTTTTTACAGCAAGCGATGAAGCGAAATCGTCGTATTTTGCAACTGCGCGACGTCTTGCTGATGATCTTGCGTACCGCCGCAATTCTCTTGTTCGGACTCGCGCTGGCGAGGCCGTTTCTGTCGATTGGCGGCGGAAACTTTGACGCGTCGCAACCGTTGCACGCGATATTGGCTATCGACAACAGCATGAGCATGGGGGTTGAATCGCTCGACGGCACGCTATTGGATCAGGCGAAGCGCCAAGCGATCGATTTTCTTGAGCAGCTTCCGCCCAATAGCCGTATTAGCGTGATCGCCGCTTGCGGCTCGACCCGGTCGCCCTCTGTTGACCCTTATCGTACGCGAGAAGACGCCGCCGCGGCGCTGCAAGCGATCGAAGCGACTGATCGCCGCGCCGATATGTTAACCGTCGGCAATCAGGTCGCGGTCGCCGCGGCGCAAACGTCGCAACTTTCGCCGAGGGCGATCTTATTTACCGATCAACAAGCCGACGTTTGGCGCGATTTGCGTTCCGTCTCGCAGTGGGAGCAATTTCCACCGTTGCAGATTGTCGAAGTCGGCGACCCAGATCCAACCAATACGTCCATCTTAGGTTTCGAGCTTCAAGACGCGTTGGCCGACGTCGATACGCCGTCGACGTTCGTCGTTCGGATCGCGCACGCCGGTTCGACGCCGCGGATCGACATGCCAGTCGCTTTTTTGGTGAACGGCGAAGAAGTCGATTCGCAACTGATTTCGCTCGAACCGAATAGCGAGAAAGAAATCGCTTTTGAGTATCAATTTGACGCATTGGCCATTGAACCGGGGCAATCGGCTTCGATCGCGATCGAAGCTTCGTTGCCGCCTGATCGCTTGCCGGCCGACGATGCGCAAACGATGATTGCGACGGTCGTCGCGGCGATGCCGGTCGTTTTTCTCGACTCGTTGTCAGAACAAGACGAAGATCCGCGCCGCAACCGTTATGGCGAAACTTGGGCGTTACGTCGCTTGTTGGCTCCTGTCGTCAGCCGGCAAGAGGAACAGCGGCAATTGGTTCGCGTACGCCACCGTCGGCTTGAAGACTTAGACGCTCCCAGTTTGCGGGCCCTGCTAGAAGATACGCGTTTGACGATCGTCGGCGGAGTAGCGGAACCGCCCGAGTTCGCAATCGACGTATTGACTGAGTACGTCGAGCAAGGAGGCCAATTGATGATCACGGCTGGGGGTGAGTTTGATCCAAGTCGCTGGACGCAAATCGCCTGGCGCGAAGGGGCTGGCATTTTACCAGTCCCGCTCGACCCGGTTCCGCAGGGCGTTACGCTCGATGCGAACGTTGACCGGCTTGAGCCTTTTCGGTTGGCATACGACAGCATGAAAGATAACGCCTACTTTCAGTTATCAGGACTTTCCGATTCGCAGGCCCTCGATCTCTATGCGGAACCGCTCTTTTTCAAAGCGGTGGTCCCAATCATTGACGAAACCGTCACGACCGCCGTCGAAAAATCGGTGCGTGCGCGACAAGTGCAATCGTATGCTGCGGATGACGAAAAGAGCGCTCGCTGGTTGCTATGG